>NZ_DAMALV010000021.1:0-36980 GCF_032069585.1 Moraxella sp. CTOTU48268 | reverse complement strand
TAGTGCATTACCCACTCCCATCAAGTTCCCCACTTGATGGGTTTATTTTTATATTATATAACGTTATATAATAAAATACCATAGCAATTTACTAGGATTTATCAATTTTTTTAGACGTTATACGGGAAATCTCGTTTGACACCCAATTTTTGATTCAAGCAGTGATAGTAGCTGGTTATGCCAAGTTTTTATTCAAAGTCGTTATTCGAATGCTATCCAAAGTCGTTATCAAAAGTTTTTATTCTAAGCTGTTATTTAAGGCAGCCTAGCTACTTGTAAATCATGCTTTAACCGTTAAAATAGAGACCGATAAAATAGACACCATTAAACCAAACAGAATAGCCTACCAAAATCACGACAGTAAGATAAAACGATAGGATAAACCATGATAAGAATCGGTCAGGGTATTGACGTCCATGCCTTTGTTAATGACGGCACAGAAAACCAATTCATAACATTAGGCGGGGTACAAATTCCCCATACCCACAGTTTGCTTGCGCATTCTGATGGCGATGTGGTGTTACATGCGTTGTGTGATGCGTTGCTTGGTGCATTGGCACTGGGCGATATTGGGCAGTTTTTCCCAGATACCGATGAGCGTTTTCGCAATATAGATTCGACCATTTTGCTGAACCAAGTGTACCAGTTTATCCAATCAAAAGGCTTTGTGCTTATTAATGCCGACATCACTATCATGGCGGAGCGTCCAAAACTATTGCCTTATCGTAGCGAGATTCAATCGCGTATTGCCGGTGTCATGGGCTGCGCGGTTGATCAAATCAGCGTCAAAGCCACCACGACTGAAAAGCTTGGGTTTACCGGTCGCCAAGAAGGGATTATGGTGAGCTGTGTGGTGCTGCTTGAACAAGTGACTTCATCAAGTTAATGGAATTTGTGAGTGGTTTTGCTGCTGACTTTTTTGGGGTGGGCATCTTGAATGTTTACTTTCGATAACCATTATAGCGTATAATAGCAACCCTGCACTCATCATTAGTGAGTCAAATTCTAGCTGTGAAGATAGCGCTCTACTTTAACAAGGGCCTGACAAAGGAATTTCATATGACTGATATGAACCAAACTGACATCGAACAAACCATCCGTGACCAAATCGCTCAACACAGCGTATTGCTTTATATGAAAGGCACGCCACAATTCCCACAATGCGGTTTTTCTGCGCGTGCGGTAGATGTGCTAACCCAAATTGGCCGCCCATTTGCGTTTGTCAATATTCTTGAAAACCCAGAAATCCGTGCAACTTTGCCACAGATTGCTAACTGGCCAACTTTCCCACAATTATGGGTGGCAGGTGAGCTGATTGGCGGCAGTGATATTATCTATCAAATGTTCCAAGACGGTGAATTACAACCCCTAATTGAAGCCAATAGCCCAGCGGTTTAGTTTTACTACGAGCGGGTTAAGGTTATTTCTTTTTTTAACGTTTTTGTTGTCATGTATCCATAACCATGTATCAAGTCCTAGCACGCAAATATCGTCCAAAAAACTTCCATGAGCTGCTGGGACAAGAACATGTGTCCAAAGCATTAATCAATGCCATCCATAACCAGCGCTTGCATCATGCGTATCTATTTACGGGTACGCGCGGCGTCGGCAAGACAACCATTGCCCGTATTTTGGCGAAATGCCTTAACTGTGAGACAGGGGTGACAAGCGAGCCTTGTGGCGTATGTGGTGTATGCCAATCCATCGATAGTGGTCGCTTTATTGATTTGATTGAGATTGATGCAGCATCACGTACCAAAGTTGAGGATACCCGTGAATTACTCGACAACGTACCGTATGCACCGACCCAAGGTCGCTACAAAGTCTATCTAATTGATGAAGTGCATATGCTATCGACGCATAGTTTTAATGCGCTACTCAAAACCCTCGAAGAGCCGCCAGCGCATGTTAAGTTTCTGCTTGCGACCACAGACCCACAAAAACTGCCCATTACCATCATCTCGCGTTGTCTGCAATTTGTACTCAGACCTTTGCCGCAAGTCGCGCTCGCTGAATATCTTGGCACGATTCTTAACAAAGAACAAATCAGCTACGAGCCTGATGCGTTATGGCAGCTATCGAGCAGTGCCAAAGGCTCCGTGCGCGATGCATTGTCACTCACTGATCAAGCCATTGCGTTTGGCAATGGCAATGTCACAGATGAGGTGATTCGCCAGATGCTTGGCTTAATTGACCAAGCCGATGTCATCGCTATCCTTGCCAATATTTATCAGCAAAATACCCGGCAGCTGACGCAATCCATTCAGCTTCTGCGTGAGCAGGTGGTGGATGCCAAAGCCGTATTTGACAGGTTGGCTGAGACGCTACATCAATTGGCAATTTTGCAGGCCTTGCCAAATTTTGATTTGCAACTCAATCGCCAGCAAAGCGAGCAATTGCAACAATTGGCTCAGCAGTTACCCGCAGAGCTATTACAACTATATTATGACATTGTGGTAAAAAGCCGTGAAAACTTGGCATTAGCCAATACGCCGATGCAAGCGCTAGAGATGTGTTTGCTCCGCTTGATGGCGTTCAAGCCACTGCATCGCAATCAAATTTCACTTCGTCCGCCAATCGCTAATAACCCTGATTTTCAAAGTCCTGATTTTCAAAGTCCTGATTTTCAAAGTCCTGATTTTCAAAGTCCTGATTCTCAAAGTCCTGATTTTCAAATTGTTGACACAACGCCTAGCGAATCCATGCAAGGTGCAAAGTCTTCAGTGGTGGCTGAAGATAGCTTACAAGTAACCTCCGAGCAGAGTGATAACAACTTATCGGATAACAATCTGCTCAAATCTGCGCCAAACGTTGATAGCATTGAACAAATCATTGAAGAAAGCATTGAACAAGGCATTGAACAACAGACATTTGATGATACCCATTTAATATCTAACGATACAACCGCGGCAAGTACCACCGCAGGGCAAACGCCCACCATAGAAGACGATGCCAATCGCTTATCTGATTTGCAATCAAGCGATAGTCATCATGAAATTACTGCGCCAGACATCGTTGCAGAGTCTGGCAACACGCCTAGCATTGTCACAGAAGATAGCGCATTGTTAAAAAACAATGCGCCAGCGCCAGTCACCACAGTTACCAATGTCAATGTTAATGTTGACCATTCCCACCACACTATGGCGGCAGAGGGTAA
Organism: Moraxella sp. CTOTU48268; assembly: GCF_032069585.1. Classification (NCBI taxonomy): domain Bacteria; kingdom Pseudomonadati; phylum Pseudomonadota; class Gammaproteobacteria; order Moraxellales; family Moraxellaceae; genus Moraxella; species Moraxella sp. CTOTU48268. The sequence goes on along the minus strand of NZ_DAMALV010000021.1, from coordinate 33,823 downwards.
TGATATTGCTGATATATCGCCCCTGGCATTACTCAAACCCACTCATGTAACCCTTGAAGGCGAGTGGACACCTGCCAAATGGGATTATTGGGTGTTTAATGCCCGTGAGCAAGGCTGGCTCGATGAGGATGAATTAGTGCTTGCCAAACGTGGAGTCATGACCGGCGAGATTCATGGGGTCAGCCAATTTGTCACCGAACAAAACTTTTTGACCCATACCGCAACTTTTGATAATTTTTGCCAAAAACTGCAACAGCGTTTTGAGGGTATTGATATTCGTTTGGCGGAATCAACAAATAACCTTGAAGCGCTAGATGGATTAAAACCAGAAGCGCTACAAGAAGCCCGCGAAAAACTAGCGTTACAACAAGCTACCCAACAGCTTGAACAACAAGCGGTTACGCAGGCACTTTTGCAGCAACAGGCATCAATTAGCTCTGTTAAGTTAATTCAATAAGTCAATTTAATTTATATAAATTCTAATTTTTACTTTTTTAACAGACGAACAATCGAAGAAAACCAATGTTTGTTAAGAAAATCAATAAAATACAACATTAAATAGTTGAAAAAATATTAATAATTTTAGTTAATAAATCCCGATGTCGTTTAATTTATCTTGCTAATAACGTATAATACATCAGCTTTTAAAAGTGACTTTGATTAAGTGATAAAATTGGGTGAAATATGCTTGATAATTTAAGAGGCATGGCGGTTTTTGCAAGTGTTGTACGTCATGGTTCATTTAGTGGTGCTGCAAAAGAACTGGGCATAACAACAAGTGCGGTCAGTCAACAAATCCGCTCGTTAGAAAACGATATGGGGGTGGTGTTATTGCATCGCTCAACTCGTAAGTTAAGCTTAACAGAAGCAGGCACTAGTTTTTATGAAAGTGCCAAAGATGTGGTTGCGGCAGCCGAACAAGGTCGTATCCGTGTCAATCAATTACGCGATGAGTTAGCAGGGAACTTACGCATTGCGACCACGCCGGAACTGGGTGTGAATCATATTTTACCCGCGTTATCGACTTGGATTTCGGCGCATGATGATTTAACCATCCATTTTGAAGCGGACAATCAGTACGTTGACTTAATTGAAGAGCGTATCGATATCGCCCTTCGGATGTCACCAAACCTTAATGACAGTAGTTTATCGGCGTTTCCTTTGACCGAGATACGTCAGTTGCTTGTGGCTTCACCGCACTTCTTACGTCAAAATGAAAAATTGACCGAGCCAAAAGATTTGGCCAAACTCAATATGATTGGCATTAGTCTTATCAAAGATCCCAATCAAGTCGATATGATCAATGTCGAAACAGGTAAAAAATCACGCGTGCGTATGCCAACACGTATTCAAACCAACAATATTATGCTTGCCACGACCCTTGCCAAAGAAGGGCATGGCGTTGCCCGCATCATGTCACTGGATATCCAAAAAGAATTGGCAAATGGCGATTTGGTGGAAGTATTGCCAGGTTACCAATTACCAAGTTATATGCTATATGCGGTAACGCCCAGACATGAACAACAACCTGCGAAGGTGACGCGCTGTCTTGAAGTGTTGACCAAGTATTTTGCTAAAGTTTAGCGGTTGGACGGTCAGTAGTAGCAATAAACAGTTTAATAAAAAGCGAATAGTGAAGGCTATTCGCTTTTTTATTGATGCTGATGCGGGATAGCCACTAAGGCTGTCTGTCAGGGGGCGCTTGGGTGACACCATAGCGAGCGAGTTGTTGATGCAGGATGCGGCGCAACTCCAAAATCGCCTGCGGGCTAGTATGAACATTGTGACGACCGGTAAGCACTTTTTCAGATTCCACGCCTTCTAAATGCGAGCTGTTGTACGGCACAATACCATCGGAGACACGGTCGGTTGCGCCATATTTCACCGATTCTAAGAGTTGCTTTTTCTCATCCAGGCTTTGTTTGGCTTGCTCCAAACTCGTGGTGTTATATAGCTTGGTCTCTGTGGCGGGTCTAACGCTCGACGTCGTATTGTCATTTTTCAAAGATATTATGGATGCCGATACATCATCAGTAGCGCTATTGGCTGCCTTAGCGGTAAACTGATTGAGTGCATTGGACAAATCCTTATCATCAGTGGCGATGATATTATTGACTGCAACATTGGGCGCGATTGTGACATCTGCCGTCAATTGGTTAAAGTAAGAGTGGTTGCTCAACTGGCTGGCGCCATTTTCCAAAAATAGCTGTGCCAGCGGATTGCTTGAAACCACGCCTTCAGTAAATAGCGAATTTAAATTGCCATACACGGTGCGGATAAATCCTGCCGGTAGCGAGATGATACGGCGCAAACTGCGAGTAAACCAGCGATCGGCATAATCGGTACCGCGAAATGGCGAAGAGATAAAAATCGCGCGATCGACTTGCGGCAGCGCTTGCAGTTTGAAGCGGTCACTGAGCGTTTTGTTTTGCGCATGACGGACAAATGCGGCGTAGTCCGCTGAAAAATTATTGAGCTGTGAGTAATTGGCAACCAGTGATTCGACTTTGGGTGTCAAGTCATCATTTGATACCAACAAACGCCCAATCACCCCACCCATACTATGACCAATCAGCACCGCATGTTGACTGGCAACGTCCTGCTGCTCAGGATCGACGGTTTTAAAAGCGCGTTCAATCAAGTCATAAATTTGGTGGCGGTTTTCCAGCATCGGGATATTGGTTGGATAAAAAATCTGCCAAACTTGGAAATTTTCGCGTAGTTTTGGGTCATTAAAAATGTCATTGGTCAGTCCAATCCAAGTTTCAGGACTTGATGCCAACCCATGCATCATGATAATCACGCGTTTATTGGGATTGTATGGCTCAAGCATAAATAAATGCGGCTGGGTCTGCTGATACGGCGAGGAAAACATACTAAAATAGCTGATATTGCCTAGGCGATTGTCCTGTGACCACAAGCCGTAGGCTGCCGAAAAATTCGCCGATAGCGCAAAATCTTTGTTGAGTATAGAGACGCTTTTAAACTGATAGGGATCATAAATATTGAGCGAAAAATCGGTGGTTTTTTGTACATCATCAATAGTATTGCCTTTGGGCACTATCACCGCAGTCATAGGCAAATGTCCTGTTTGGTGGATACGTTCTTCTAGCGGTGTATCATTGGCATAGTGTTGCAACAAGTCAATAATCACCGCCGTATTGATGCGACTATTGAGCAGCGCCACATAATTGATACCAAAGCCATCGCGGCGACTGATGGTATTAAATTTTGATAAATCAATCTGGTAGCTTGAAATCAGTTTCATCGATGCCGATTTGTCAGTAAACGGCTGTCCATTGATATTGACACGCAGGTTGTTGCGAGTGATTTGATAATTTTCTGCCATTTTTTGATGATACAAGCGATCACCTAACGCATCGATGGCAGCGTAATACAAATCCTGAATTTGGGTATCGCGTTCTTTTGGCAGATAATACAATTGTGACGGTTGTTGATTGACGACGGCTGGATTGAGGATATCGTACATCAAATAAATGTAAGAAAACCGAATCGATTGCAGCATATCGTCTTGAAAGGCGGTGGTACAAGAGATTTCATCGGGTCTGCGCGCTACAACGTCGGTCTTGCCAACCAAATCTTTGGCATACTCTGTGGTCAAATCTTTTGGTGGATTGGTACAAGTTTTGGCTTGCTGGCGCTGCTGGGCAGAGGCGTAAAATAGCTCACTAATTGCGCCATAAATCCCTTTATCGGTATTAAGATCTGCTTGCTTGAGCGTCACTACACAGGCAGGCATATTTGCCAAGCATTTTTCTTCATCTAAACCTGCCTGCACCAAGCGGCTTTTGGTGTCAGAACTCAAGCGGCTGCCCGATAACACGCTGACGCGCTGATCTATGATGGCTCTTGCAGTATCGCGGCTACCGATTTTGGTAGTGGCGCAGCCAGTAAGGGTGATGATAGCAACCAATGTCGTCGCCGTGATGAGAGACTTTTGACAAAATCTAGTAGATTGGTTTGTTAGCGGCATGGTGATTTACTCGGCTAAAATAGAGCAAAAAGGGAGACAGCAAAAAAGGTTAGCGCAAAAAATCTGCCTATCACTGAATGACAGGGTGAAAAAAATCACCATGCTAAAATTCAACTATTATATATAGTGAATTAGCATGGTGACTTAGCAGTGATATTAAACCACGGCTAGGGTATGAACGCAAAAAAATTATTGAACCACTTTTGCAGGTATATCCCAAATATAGTATTTACCGCTATCAATGATGCGTAATTGTTCATCGATATACGGATTGTCTGGATTTTTGGCCTTAAATTCCGTTAACCGTTGAATCGCGCGGTCTTTTTTGTCATCCAGCAAATCTGCTTGTGCCAAACTTTGCGTAGCTTCTAAATAGCCCATTTTTTCGGCTTTTTCTAAGTACTTGGTACCTTCTTTAAAGCCGCCACCCTCAGCGAGCATTGCGCCATATAAAAAGTTGGCTTCTGCTGTGTCATTGAGCTTAATAGCACGGGCGATATAATTGCCTGCACGCACGGCATAATCCGAACCCAAATCCAGGTTGCGACCCATGGCATTGAGTTTTGCTGCACGCAGTAGCACCTCATAGGAGGCATTTGGGTTTTGTGCATAGCTTTCAATCCATGCGGTCAAAGATTTGAGTCGCTCAGTGGCATTGTAGCGCTCAGTACGGCTTGAAAAAACAGGTGGGTAATGACGCGCCATTGGGGTAACATAAGTAATAAAATCGTCTAACACGCTGACATCTAACTGGGCGCTATTATCCGCGGTTCGTGGAATCAAAACGGTTTTTACTGTTGAGATATTACTAAGCGTTAAAGTCGGTAGCGGGATATTGGCAAAGTTTTGCGCTGAAATATCCGTGCCTACCAATTGTACGCTGTTGGTAGATGGATACATCACGTTGGCAACCGTGGGGGCGGTCAAGACAGGCACTATCATTGAACCTGTATTCGAGGTATCTGACGGCGGTGTCGTTTGCGGGGTAGTATCCTTCACGCTATTGACCGTATCAGCTGATTTTTCGGTTGATTTTTTCGTAGTTTTGGCTTTGGTCACCGTGGTTTTTTTAGTTGCTGTTGTCTGGGTAGCGGGTTTTGCCGTGGTGGTTTTGGTGGTTGTCGTCTTGGTCGTCGTTTTTGCGGTTGCCGTTGCAGCCATCGCTACAGTGGCATTGGTTGCCATCAAAATAGCTAAGGTATAGACTAGGGGTTTTACCATATGAGTCATTGAAATTTCCTTAAAAAATCGGGTGGGATAGATTGCACAAATCAATCAGCTTATCCCATAGCAACAATGTAAAGCAATAATGTAAAAATACTATCAAAAAAAAATAAAGTTATTGTTATATTTTTACGCGAAAACAGCGCGCTTAAGCAAGGTTATAGCAATAAACACGCCAGCCAACGATTGAGTGTATCAGTCATGTCCAGTTAAACACGCTCGGCTAAACATGCTCGGTTAAATATGATACGCCACCGTTTTCATGCAATTAGCCAAAAAACGCATCGTGGTTTTAATGGATAGTGGCAATGGGCTAGCACCTGATTCGACTGCTTTATCACGGTGGTGCAATTCTTCTTTATCCATTTGGCTTAAAATCTCAGCGCTGCGTTTATCTTGTGCAGGCAGCTTACCAAGATGGCTGTGCAAATGCTCGCTGACTTGGGTTTCTGTTTCTGCGACAAACCCCAGACTAAACTCATCAGAAATCAATCCCGCTACCGCACCCATGCCAAACGATAGCCCATACCAAAGCGGACTAAAAATACTGGGATGACTACCCAATTCATTTAACCGTGTCTCACACCATACCAAATGGTCAATCTCTTCTAGCGCAGATTGGTGCATGGCTTTTTTGACTGTTTCTTGTTTGGCGGTAAATGCTTGACCGTGATACAGTCCTTGCGCGCACACTTCGCCAGTATGATTGATACGCATGAGACCTGCGACATGACGCGCTTCTTCCACGGAGAGTTTTGGCACATCGGGACTAGAGACAGGCAACGGGCGGGTGCTAAGATTGCTGTTTGGAATAAACGAGCGAATCGCCCGATCAAAGAATACAATATTGCGGTCTACTTTACTAAGTGATAGGTTGTTTTGTGCTGGTTCAATCGACATAGGCGCTCTATTCAAAGTGTTTCTAATCGCTATTATGCGCATAATATGGCGTTCATTCTACTCAATATCACAACTTTTGACTAGTAAATCTATGTAGCTGATGGGCGATTTGGCTATTTTATAAAAAGCCCGTGATAGGCTAGGCAATCACGGGATGTTGTGTGATAACGATATATTATACGGGTGGTAATTGCGAACGGTAGGCTTCTGCAAAGTTATGACCGGTTAAGGCTTCAGTCGCTTTGACCGTGACATAGCTTCCAGGGGCATCGCCATAGGTTGGGATTTCTTTACCTTGGCTATTTTGACCGACAACACGGGCCTTGATTTCGTTGCCCTCAAATGGTTTGATCCAGTCATGCCATCTTGTCCACCAGGTATCTTTAACATAGGTGGCGTCTTTGTACCATTGGTCAGCGTCCGCAGTGTAGTTATCATTGGTGTAGTAACCATATTTACTACCTGGGGGGTTCATGATACCGGCAATATGACCTGATTCCCCCAACACAAATACTTTTTCACCACCAAATACTTGCGTACCTGGGTAACAGCTTTTCCATTTTGCGATGTGGTCTTGCAAGGTTGCCACCATAAACACAGGAGTTTTAACTTTTGATAAGTCAATTTTCACGCCGTCAATTTCAACCCCACCCGGTTTACGCAGCAAGTTGTTGATATAGAACTCACGCAGTAGAAAATGGTGCAGGGCAGCAGTCACGTTGGTACAGTCTGAGTTCCAGTATAACAAGTCAAAAGGTACGGGCCGCTCGCCTTTTAGGTAGTTTTGTACGTAGTAGTTCCAGTATAGGCTGTTCTCACGGAGTAAGCTAAATGACACGCCCATCATTCGCCCATCAAATACACCTTTCTCGGCGTTTTGCTTGTCAATCGCCGCAACGATTTTATCATCGATAAAGACGCCGATATCACCTGGGTCTGAGAAGTCAATAATAGTCGCCCAAAGTGTCGCACTGGCAATGCGGCTTTCTTGCTTGGTCGCGGCAAGATAGCCTAGCGTCAATGCGGTCAACATACCCCCAATACAGTAACCTGTGATATTGATGGTTTTTTCACCCGTGATGGCTTCAATTTGATCCATGGCTGCAAGCACACCGTCTTTCATGTAAGTGCTCATGCCAACATTTTTGTACTCAGGCGTTGGGTTGGCCCAAGAGATGACATAAACCGTATGACCTTCATTGACTGCCCAACGCACAAACGAGTTGTTCTCACGTAAGTCCATGATGTAGAATTTGTTGATCCATGGTGGCACCATCAACAACGGACGTTGTTTTACTTTGTCAGTTGAAGGCTCGTACTGAATGAGCTGCATCATGTGGTTTTCAAATACCACTTTACCTTTTGAGGTAGCGATGTTGTCACCCACCCGGAACGCGCTTTGGTCAGTCATACGGATATTGAGTGTATCGGCGCTATTACCCATGTCCTCAGCCAACTGCTTCATACCTTGAACCAGGTTTTGACCCCGACTTTCGATGGTCAAACGTAGTACTTCAGGGTTGGTCAATAAGAAGTTGGTTGGGGCCACCGCATTGATCCATTGGCGGGTAAAAAAAGCCAAGCGCTGACGGGTTTTTTCATCAATACCTTCAACGCCATCAATCGCATCCATCATCGCTTGGGTAGTTAATAAATAATACTGTTTTAGGAAGTTAAAAATAGGATTGTCTTCCCATTCTTCATCACTAAACCGTTTGTCGCCTTTTTCCGGGCTTGCCACAGGGTCGATTTTTTTACCGGCAAATTGTTGCAGTGTGTTTTGCCACAAGTGCATTTGGTCTTTAAACAACTGCAATTGGTCTTCGACCATCGTACCTGGGTGATTGGTTACCATTTGACCCATTTTACGCCAACCATCCATTAAGTCCATCATAATGGAGGTATTGGTATACTGCGGCGCTTGGTTGGCACGCATCGATTGCTGTGCAATTTGTTGGCTCAGTTTGGTCATATTGCCAAAAAATTCGCTATAGAATTCACCGACCGCAGCATTGTAAGGTGGAATACTAGAGGCCATGTGAGCAAATGGATTGGTTTTACTCAAAAAATCCAGCGGATTTTGAGGTATGCCAAAAGCATTATTGCCAAAGGGAAAATTGGCGAATGGGTTATAGCCAAAAGGGTTGTTATTGGTGTTGTCTGAACTTTGGCTGTTGTCATTGGCTGAGTTAGCGTTCGTTCCTTGATATTGGGTGTCTTTATTGTCTGCCATGATAAGTCCCGTTATTATGTGTTTGATGAGAATTCGCTGTGAGTATGCACGCTTACTTAAAAATATGGTGGATTAGGCATCTGTCTAATCCACCACTTTTATAGATTCATAAGCCGCTATTCATCTATCAGGTAAAACATAAATAGCTATTTATAAATGATACAGTCTTAAGAACGACTACGATGCACCAAACTAATTATTTTGTCGCAGGGGTTGTTTTTGCTGCTGGTTTTGTTGCTTCGCTATCTTGTGCTACATCATTAGTATTTCGAGTGGCCCCAGCTGTCACGCTAGAAGCAGCTTTATTTATGTTTTGGGTGGTTTGCTTAACCGCTTCTGACATTTGGTTTGCCGCTTTGTGCATGTTTTCGTTTACTTTGCGATTAAAGTCTTCTGCCGTTTTTGATGCGTTGCTAGCGGCGCTTTGCATGGCATCTTGCATGCTGGATGCATTTTGGCTATAGATTTCGTTCATCGCTGACATGACTTCATTACGGATTTCGTTGCCAAGCTCAGTCAAACGTTGTGCATCTGACAACATTTTTTGACCCAATTGATTGAGCAGCTCAGTTTGTTTTTGGTTGAAGCTTGAAGCCGCTTCTGGAGAATCAACAGAAGAAACATTGCGAAGTTGCTCAAGACCCATCTCTGAGTAATGACGCATTGTTTCTAAAGAAAAGTCAGTCATTTTTTCCGCATTTCGTAACATCGCTTGGTTGAAGCGCGACCATGGTGCGTACATTTGACGTGAACCATCTTTCATTTTATCCATAAAATCGTTGTTCATAATTGACCTCATTAGGCTACCAGAAAAAACAAGAAGGGTATTGGAGAATATCAAGTTGTGATACATTTTCTAATCAAAAATATGACTAAAATGAATGTGATAAGATTTAAGCATAGTCTATTTTCTTGATATTACAATATCATGAAAAATGGCTAAATTAAACCTTGCAAGGAGCTTAAAAGTAAAAAACAATCACTATTTATGTTAATATTTGTAATAGTATAATCAACTAGACAGTAACAGTAGGTAACCGATAAAAATCGGTTATATCTTACCCTTCATCCTAAAAATAGTTGACAGGTGTGTCACTTTAGCTTATGAGTTTTTATCGTGATTGCATGCTCAAGTGATAAAGCTAATTCAAGTTGCTCATCGGTCAATATGACATAAATTTGTTTGTCATCATCTGAGTTGATTCGTAAAATCGGCACATCAATACGGCCATCGATATTTTTATCCGCATCCAGACTAAAACCTAAAAAATCGAGTTGTTCGACAATCATCTGACGGATAATCGCCGACTGCTCGCCTATCCCTGCGGTAAAGATAAGCGCATCACAGCCTTTCATACTAACCATCAAGCTTGCGATTTCTTTGGCGGCATGGGTGGCAAAATACGCCAGTGCAAATTTGGCACGTGGGTCATCACTAGCGAGCAAATCACGCACGTCATTGCTAATTTCAGATAAACCGAGCAAGCCCGACTCTTTATATAGGCATTGGTTCATTTGCTCGAGCGTCCAACCTTGCTCAACCATATATAAAATCACCCCAGAATCCAAATGACCCGGACGGGTACCCATTGGCACACCATCTAATCCACTAAAGCCAAAGGTACTGTCTTTTGATTCGCCATTGTCGACCGCGGTGATACTACAGCCACTACCCAAATGCGCGATAATCAAGCGTTTTTTGGCAATCTCTGGGAGATAGGTTTCAAGTTTTCGCATAATCGCCTGATACGATAAACCATGAAAGCCATAACAGCGCACGCCTTGATCGCGCAGCGATTTTGGCAGCGCATAGCTAGACCAAATCTCTGGGCGATGGTAGTGAAAGGCGGTATCAAAGGCAGCGATGTGCACCAGTTTTGTATCAATGGCTTGCAGCGCGTTGACCACAGATAGGGCAGGAGGCTGATGTAGCGGACATATTGGTGATAACTCCACCAAATGCGCCATCACTGTCTCGTTAATCACCACAGGAACATGATAGCGTTTGCCACCATGAACCACTCGGTGGATACAGACAATGTCACGCGCGGGAAAGGCCTGTCTAACACGACTAAACAGGCTTACCGCGGTGTCTGTCAGGCTATCTTGGGGTTCCCAGTCAGACAAAGATTGGGGCATGGCGTGCCAGACTTTGTTTTTGGTTTTTAGGTTGATATTCACATCAAACAAGGGTGACCACGCAAGCGGGGATGAGTCGACTGCCTTAGCCGTGTCGTACGCCGCCATTTTGATAGTCGCTGAACCCACGTTAAAGGTCACCACAATCGGGTGAGTCGAGTCAGTATGCATCATTACAGAATCGTTCATGCTAGTAATCTCAATTAATCTCAAGTAACCTGAATTAACATCAAGCTTGTTTACGCTTTTGCGCAACGTAGGCGCCAAGGGCAATAGAATACAGGCGGTCGAGTTCGTCATCCGAGCGGCTGGTCAACACAATCGGCACTTTTGAACCCATGACAATGCCAGCGGCTTTGGCTTCACCCAAATAAATTAACTGTTTACCTAGCATATTGCCCGCTTCTAAGTCAGGTACCAGTAAAATATCGACATCGCCCGTGACAGGGGAGTGGATATGTTTGATATCCGCAGACTGTTGGCTAATCGCATTGTCAAACGCTAGGGGTCCATCAAGCAAGGCGCCGGTGATTTGACCCCGGTCTGCCATTTTGCATAACGCCGCAGCATCAATGGTCGACTGCATTTGCGGTTTGACTTCTTCAACCGCTGCCAAGATGGCTACTTTAGGCTGCTCAATGTCCAGCGCGTGCGCAAAATCAATCGCATTTTGCAAAATGTCTTTTTTGGTCAGCAAATCTGGCACCACGTTGAGTGCACAATCGGTCAAGGTTAAAAGCTTGTGATACGTGGGACTTTCCATTAACCACACGTGGCTCATACGGCGCTCGGTGCGTAGGTTTTGGGTTTTATCGATTAGGACACCCATTAACTCATCGGTATGCACCGAACCTTTGATGATAAAGTCGGCTTGCTGTTCACGAACCATTTTTGCGGCGATTTCAACCGCGTCATGGCTATGCTCAGCATCCACTAACGTAAAGCCTAAAATAGCTAAATTGGCGTCAGTAGCGGCTTTTTCGATTTTGTGTTTTGGACCGACCAAAATCGGGGTGATGATGTGGTGCTGATGTGCTTGGATACAAGATTGCAAGATGATATCGGTAGTAGGGTGCACCACCACGGCAGAGACAGGCGAGACAAAGCGCCCTTGCGCTAAAAGCTGCGAAAGTTTGGTTAACATCGTGTTGCCCTTATGAGTTGACAGAAATAACCCTGAGCACTTAGGTTTTGATTAAGCGAGCGCTAAACATTGACATAAAACAGTATGAACCAATGACATGACAGCAAGATGAATCGGTTTATGAATCGGTTGTTGCGATGGATTTACCGCGCCGCTTAACTTATTAGCTTAGCTTAACTTAATTTATCTTAACTTGATTTGGCTTCACTTGGCTTAACCAAAACTAGCCTGAGTCAACTAATCTTGGTAATACCGGCACCGATAATTTTACTGATGCCCCCTGTTTGCGGCACTACTTGGATTTGACTGCTGATTCTATCTTTCAGCGCCTGAATATGGGAAATCACGCCAATTAGCTTGCCCGATTGCTGGAGGTTGGTTAGGGTGTCGAGCGCTACATCGAGCGCTTCTTCATCGAGCGTACCAAAGCCTTCATCCAAAAACAGCGAATCTACTTGCATGCGGTGACTGGCCATATTTGACAGTCCCAATGCAAGCGACAAGCTGATAATAAAACTCTCACCGCCTGATAGATTTTTACTGGTGCGGATTTGCCCGCCTTGGTAATTGTCCATCACGTTGAGCATCAAGGGCTGCTCGCTATCAGCTATCAGCAAATAACGGTCGCTCATTTTTTTAAGCTGCTCATTGGCATGAGCAACCATGATATTAAAGGTCAAGCCTTGGGCAAAGTTACGGAATTTTTTGCCATCGCTTGAACCAATCAATTGATGCAATACCTTCCACTCTTCGGTATGGTTGCGCTGTTGGTTGATGGCATCTAATAGTTGCTGTTGGTTTTGTTTAAGGGCTTCATTGGCTGCTAGCTGCTGCTCAACGGCGCCCAATTGTTTTTGCTGCTCGCTAAATTGCTGTTGCAATTGCCCAAGCGCATCAAGCAATTGCTCAAGTGACAGCGCAGTTTGGGGATGATTGAGTAACTGCTGCTGTATGCGTTTGGCTTCAGACAGTAGGTTATGATTGCGCTGTTGGCTATCATGGAGTTGATTGGCAAGCTGTCGTAAGCCTTCTCGCTCGGTATCCACCAACACCGCAGCGCGATAATCCGCCTCATCCACAAAACCCAATGTCGCAAAACGCTGCTGGATGTCGTCTTGTAGCGTTTGCTGGGCAGTTTTTAGTTGGGTGGTGCTAGTGGTCAAAGATGCGATTTGTTGTTGCAAAATCTGTAGCTGACTTAGCTGCTCATGAAAGGCGGTTTGGCTGATTTGATAGTCCTGCAAAGCCTGATTTTTTGCTTGGATTAACGCATGAGAGACGATGTCTACCGCTTGTTCGCCAAACAAGGCGTATCGCTGCGCCTGTAGCTCGCTAATCTCTTGCGCCAATGCTTGCTGTCGCTGACGGACTTGGTGTTGATTTTGGGTTAAATGGTGCTGATCTGCCACTAATCGGGTGAGCGTTTGCTCAATCCCTGAGATGGTGTCATTGATATGGCTAAGCTTAGTTTCTAATCCTTGATAGCGCTGTAAAAGTTGCGAAAGGGTATCGATATGCTGATTTAATTGAGCATTGACCTCCTGTGTGATATCAAAACTAAAAGTGTGCTCGCGCGTTGCAAACGGCATCAGCAACTTGTCAATGCGCTGTATTAATTGATGTTGTTTCTCGGCGATAACTAATTGCTGGGCATCAATATCGCGGATTCTGTCTTGGCGATGTTGCTGCTGATTTTGTAGCAAGGTTTGTTGTTGCAAAACATCATGGTATTGCTCGCTTAATGTGGCTAATCGCTGCTGGGTTTGCTGCTGCTCGGATTGTACAGCTTCGATTTGCGCCAGTGAATCTTGCAGCGCTGCCAAAGATTGCTGATTGTTGGTTTGTTCAGCCTTGATTATCGTCGCCAATGTTTGAAGCGCTTGGCGGTCTATATCGTCATCGGTGCTGGGGGCTGCAACGGGCGGCAACGCTTCAATTGCCTGTTGTACAGGCTGAGCATGTATAAGGTGTTGGCTGGCAAGCTGTAATTGATTTAATAAACGTTGATTGTGTGCCTGTAAGTGCTGCAAATGCTCATTGAGCTGTTGCTGGTTATTTGTGAGTGCATGCTCTTTAAGCAATAACTGCTGTAATTGGCGATTGATGTCATCAAGCCGTTGTTTGGCGATCGCTAATTGTTGCTCTGTATCATCGGGCGTGTAGGGCTGATGGGTGGCGAAAGGATGCGCGGTTGAGCCACACAGCGGGCAAGGTTCGCCGTGGCGTAATTTATCGCGCTCCTCGGTCAAATCTTGAATTTTTGCCAATAAAATCAAGTTGCGATTTAACAATTCGGCAGTCTGTTCGGCGGCTTGTTGTTGCTGCTCGCTAGTTAGTCGTTGGCTAGCCATCTGAGCCAATTGAGTTTGACCATCGGCTAACTGCTGCGCAAATTGCTGATAGTGTTGTAGGTTGGTTTGCCAAGTCTGCACATCGCTTTGGATAGCGGCAAGCTGCTGGTCGGTTTGCCAATAAGTTTCAACCTGCTGGCGCAAGACTGCCGCTGAATGCCCTTGTGTTAGATGATGTAAGTGACTGGTTTGGCTCTCTAAGTTTTGTCGATGCTCAGAAATTTGTGATTGCAACTGCGTGAGCTGTGATTGCAGAGCGCTGGCTTGCTGCTCATTGTGCTGAAAATCACCCTGTAGCTGCTGCTGCTGGCTGACGAATGCCTGCGCTTGTTCACTGAGTGCTTGGCTAGTTTCTTGTAGTTGGGTGAGTGAAACTAATGTTTGAGGCAAGGTTGTTGCCTGGGGGATTTGCTGCTGCGCTTGGATGAACTGCTCACGCTCTATTTGCTGGCTAACAAGCTGCTGCTGCTGACTATCAATGCTTTGGGCATTATGAGCCAATTGCTCACCAAGCTGTGACAACTGCTGCGCAATCTCTTGGGCGTACTGATTTTTTTGCCCAAGGGTAGTGTCAAGCTTGCGCACTTGGTTTAATAACGGTTGGGCTTGTTGCCAGTCGTTTTCGGTTTGCTGGGCTTCTGCTTGACGCTCATCTTGGTTTTTTTGAGCAAGTTGGTAATTGTGTTCGGCGGTGGGTAGCTGGTACTGATAACTGGCAAGCTCACTGAGCTGTGCAGTCAATAAATCGCGCTGATAATCAAGTTTTTTAATATCACCCGACACTTCAAGGGCTTTTAGTGCGCGCTGTAGTCGGGTTTTTTGTGGGGCAAATTGGCTTTCTTGCTCGGCAAGATCGCGTGCTTCATGCTCAAGCTTGTTGATTTGGTGCGTGTAGGCGTCAAGGTTTTGTCGCCATAGCTTATCAGACTCGATTTTAGTCAAGGCGGTTTTGGTTTCATTGACGATGTCAATCAGGGCGTTTTTTTGTGAGGTTAGGCTTTGTACTTCTTCATCAGATAACACCGTCATGCCTGATAAGCGATCTGTGAGGGTCTTAAGTTCAGCGTCTGATTGGGTTTTAAACTCATGTACTTTTCTTGAGATATCGCCATAGATTTCGGTGCCGGTGATTTCTTCGAGCAGATTGGAGCGCTCATCGCTATTGGCTTGCAAAAAAGCGGCAAAACTGCCTTGCGCCAGTAGCATGGCACGGGTAAAACGGTCAAAATCCATGCCGGTGAATTCAGCGACCAGTTTTCTAGTTTTTCTGGTTTGGGTTTCAAGCGGTGGTAAATCTGCAGCGTCATCGGTAAAAGGGGCGATTTCGTGCATCGGCGATTGTAAATTGCCTTCAGGGTTTTTTCTGGCGCGCTTTTGTAGCCAGGTACAGCGATAACTGCCACTTTTGGTGGCAAAAATTACTTCGCTTCGACATTCGCCGGTATGGCGTGACATGAGGTCATTTCTGCTTTGGGTAATCTCGCCCAAGCGTGGCGTCGCACCGTATAAGGCAAGACAAATGGCATCTAAAATGGTGCTTTTGCCCGCACCTGTCGAGCCTGTGATGGCAAAAATACCTTCATCAGCATACGCGGCATGACGAAAGTCAATTTCCCATTCGCCTTGCAATGAATTAAGGTTTTGAAAGCGTAGCTTTAAGATTCTCATTGCTGCCCCCCTTGCAAGCTTTCAAGCACTTCAGTATACCTTGACCATAACATGGGTTTTTGCTCTTCTAGCACTTGATGGGCAATTAGGCAGCGTTCAAATACTTGTGTCGGGTTTAACTCTTCAAGTGACTCATCCATGCGCTGGCTTTGCATCACTTGATCGCGTTTTTGTTGATTTTTGATGCGTAGTACTTCAAGCCTAGAGTCTTTAACCAGTTCTGCAATTTTTTCTGATAAATCACCCACGACTTCTTGCCCGTCATACACCACTTCAAGCCAAACCGATTGTTGGGATTTTTTTAGGCTGTGTAAGCTAGTTTTGATGGTTTGCCAATCGCCTTTGAGCGTTTGTATGGATTGGAATACAGGGACAGGCAGTGATTGCAAGAGGGTAGTATCGCTAAGCTTGGCTATATTGTAAGGTTGCCCACTAAGTTGCCCACTTGGATGCTCACTGGGTTTGTCATATCCTGCTTCATGGGTCGCTTGTGCATCAACCTCTGCGTTAATCCCAGTTTCTGCATTTATCGCGCCAAGCATGGATGATTCAGGAAATTCTTCATCCGCAAATAAATCCATCGACGCATGGCTCACCCTTTTGCGTTTTTTGACAGAGGTTGGCTCAGAGACAAGCGGTTTTTGTTGCAGTGTTAAATTCTGTAATGGCTGTGACAGTAAGTCAGGGTTGGCATCAAATCGCAGCAAATGCACTTGTTTTTGCTGGCGACTTTCACCAAAACCCATGGCAATGGGTGAGCCAGCGTAACGGATGTGTGGTTGTCCGCCAACCACTTGCGGGATATGCAAATGCCCAAGCGCTACATAGTCAATGTGCGGGTGAAAAATCTCTGCACCGATACTACCAAGTGAGCCGACATACAAATCACGCACCCCATCGCCCTCCATCGTTTGCCCGCCGACGGTAAATAAGTGTCCTGTTGCCACAATCGGAATGCTACGCTTATATTTGGCTTTGAGCTGCGCTTGTTGCGCAATCGCAATATCGGCAATCTGTGCATAATGGGCTTTGATGCCTTGGGCAAGTTTGCGTTCCTTATCATCAAGGCGTTCGCCATGCCCGACGGTTCGTACATCACGGTCACGTAAATAGGGCACTGCCATGACAATGAGCTCAGGTTGCCCTAATTTATCTGATAACGTAATCACTTCATCAGTCGGCGTATCTGTCATACTACCGATGATATGGATGTTAAAGGCTTTGAGTAGCTGTTTGGGTGCCTCCAAAAAACTGGCTGAATCATGGTTGCCCGCTACGATAATCACATGGCGGCAATCGGTATGGCAAACTTGACTTAAAAAATCATAGTATAAATTTTGCGCTTGGTTACTGGGTGCGGTGGTATCAAAAATATCCCCTGCAATCAGTAGCACATCGACTTTTTGCTCACGCAGCGTCTGTAGCTGCCAGTCTAAAAACTGCTTAAATTCATCGTAGCGTGGCTTACCATAAAGCCTACGCCCCAAATGCCAATCTGATGTATGTAATAAAGTGAGCATAAAAAATTATGCCTCTGTGGCGGGCTTCGCTGAAGTCATGGACTCAGAATCTGCGATGGCTGGCGCAGACGCCAATTCACTATCGTGTAACCCTTGGGCAAACAAGCGACCCAATAGATTCACATCATCAACCCGCGCATAGTTGAGACGGGTGACAAACGCCAAGCGGCGATGCGGACCGGCTTCATTAAGCGGCACTAACGACACATTGTCAGTCTGCTGGCGCACTTGCCCAGCTGCCATTTGCGGCACTAGCGTGGTGCCCATACCGCTGATAGCCATTTGAATTAACGTATGTAGGCTTGCTTCACTAAAGGCGTGTTTGACGCGGCTTTTATCGAGGTGACACACCGATAGCGCATGATCGGTCAAACAATGTCCTTCGCCTAGCAGCATTAAGTTACTGTTGGCTAACTCATCGGCATTGATGCTGGGTAAGTTGGCATGTTTACTGTCTTTAGCAAATACCGCCAAAAACGTCTCTGACCAAAACTCAAATGATAACAAGCCGTCAGTATTGTAAGGTAGCGCAATAATGGCGGTATCAATCGCGCCATAACGGACTTTTTCAAGCAGTCGCTCAGTTTGTTCTTCTACCACATTGAGCTGAAATTGTGGGAATTGTTGGCGCAGTAGCGGCAATACCTTGGGCAGCAAAAACGGCGCAATCGTTGGGATGATACCAATCGTCATCGGATAGGCGAGTGGAGTTTGGTGCGTCTGGGCGCGGGTCACCAAATCATTGACTTCGGCAAATATCCGCGTGGCTCGCTCAAGAATTTCCTCCCCAATCGGGGTGATTAGCACTTGCTTGTTGTTACGCTCAAAAATTTGGGTATCAAGCTGCTTTTCCAGCTCTGCAATCCCCAAGCTTAAAGCAGATTGTGAGATATTACACTCTTCTGCTGCCCGTTTAAAATGCTTGTATTTGGCAACTGCCAATGCAAATTCTAATTGTCGTAATGTAATCATGGTTTGAATTTTAACCTTTAAAATAGCGTACAATCGTCGCTAACGCGTTTTAGTTAAAGATAAATAAAAAGATAAAAAGGTAAAAAACTGACGGCTACCCTAGCAAACAACACGCAAAAGATGCATGCTAAACACCTCAACTAACCGAGTTATTTCAAATTTAGTTTACCATTTTTGTGTGCTTTTACGAGGGGAATCTTTTTTAATCTATCATTAATTTGGTCTTGACAGTAAACTCATTATCGAGCCTTTCAAAATAATTACAAGATAGCCTAAAGATTGAAACTACAAGGCAAAACCCTCAAGGTTAATTTAAAAATTTAATCAATCAATTAAAAACTTTAAACTAGACTGAATCTTAAATTGTATTAAGATAGACCCATCGATAACAACGTTTGATGATTAAAAAAACAGCAACCGACTATAGTCTAACAAGCTAGAAGCCTAAAAAGCTAGGTTGCCAATGACATCAAATTTGTGTTATCAATATAGCACTCACTGATTTGGCTTTGTCAATTGGTGATGTTGCTAAATTTTTAACCACAACAATAGCTTATATAAGGAAAAATCCATGGCTGCAATTATCAACCAAACCATTCCAGAATTCAAAACCCAAGCATTTGTGAATGGTGAATTCAAAGAAATCTCATCTGATGACGTTAAAGGCAAATGGGCAGTGTTTTTCTTCTACCCACATGACTTTACTTTTGTTTGCCCAACTGAACTTGAAGACATGGCAGACCACTACGAAGAAATCAAAGCATTAGGCGCGGAAGTTTATGCGGTATCGACAGACACCCATTTTGTACACAAAGCATGGGCAGATGCGTCACCTGCAATCGCTAAAGTAAAATACCCAATGCTTGGCGATGGTACTGGTAAAATCACCCGCGGCTTTAACGTGATGATTGAAGAAGACAACGCTGCGCTTCGTGGTACTTTCTTGGTAGACCCAGACGGTAAAATCAAAGTGGCAGAAATTCATGACTTAGGTATCGGTCGTTCTGCCAAAGACTTAATCCGTAAAATCCAAGCCGCTCAATACGTGCGTGACAACGACGGTGAAGTATGTCCAGCGGCCTGGGAAAAAGGTAAAGAAACCTTAAAACCAAGCCTAGATTTAGTGGGTAAAATCTAATCTTGATGGTCTAATGTTTTATTGACTGACAATTAGATAAAGTTAAAAACCTCAAATTGAAAGATTTGGGGTTTTTTTATTCAACTACTGTTGTTAACAATGATAAAATCAGCTTCTTTGAAGCTTGAGAAAATAACCATGGATAGCGCACAAACCACTCACCAAACTGGCAGTCAGACCACAAGTAGCCATTATGCCTTGCTTTGGGCAGGGGCAGCTGTGTCAATCGCTGAGATTTTGACGGGCACCTACCTTGCGCCATTGGGGTGGGAGCGTGGCTTGTTAGCCATCGTCATTGGGCATATGATAGGTGGAATGCTATTTTTTTTAGTCGGCTATATTGGGGCAACCCAACGCAAAAGTGCCATGGAAACGGTGAAGGGTAGTTTTGGTTTTCAAGGTGGGATGCTTTTTGCTTTGCTAAATGTTGTGCAGTTGGTCGGCTGGACAGCCATCATGATTTATGATGGGGCATTGGCGGTCAATGGGATTTGGGCTATCGGACAAGCGGCCTGGTGTGGCGTGATTGGTGCGCTGATTGTGTTGTGGCTGTGGATGGGCAACCGCTTCTTTGGCAAAATCAATGCGTTGGCGGTAGCTGGGTTATTTATGTTAACGCTTATTTTGTCTTATAAAATATTTGAATTGAGCACGGGACATGCGGCAGCGACAAAAGACGTGGCAGCAGCGATGAGCTTTGGGGCAGCCGTGGAGCTCGCGGTCATTATGCCGTTGTCGTGGTTGCCACTGGTGAGTGATTATACTCGCCATGCGCAAAAACCTTTGCAAGCGACGCTCGTGAGCACCGTGAGCTATGGGGTGATGAGTGCGTGGATGTATGCGATTGGACTGGGCATGGCCTTGTATACCCAAACGTCGGATTTTGCCCAAATGCTATTACAGCTTGGATTGGGCGTGGCAGGGTTATTGTTGATTGTGCTCGCGACGGTGACAACCACGTTTTTGGATGCGTACTCGGCAGGCGTGTCGGGTGTGTCGCTGTGGCAAAAACTTCCAGAAAAAGGCTTGGCAATTGGCATTACCCTCATCTGTGCCATCGCAGCGATGCTGTTTCCCATGGATGATATCACTGAATTTTTATACTTTTTAGGCTCAGTGTTTGCGCCAATGGCAGCCATTCAAATTGTGGACTTTTTTATTTTAAAAAATACCGATATTAAACAGCGTTTTAATGTCAAAAATTTGATTGTCTGGGCGATTGGTTTTTGCTTGTATCGTTATTGGCTTGCCCATCCACTCGATATCGGGAATACCTTGCCGGTGATTATGGTGACGATGCTGCTATGCTTCTTGGTTAATGTATTCACAAAAAAATAATGCTGTCCGCCACGCTTAAACCAATTTTTTTACAGTCCAATTTTCTTAAAGTAGGGTTGATTGGTTGATTTAAGCCTTACACTCGCTATCAATAGCAAAAGCCCTGTCACAACGAACAGGGCTTTAATCAATAAAATCGAATTTAGCTTAGAACTTAGTTGTTTTTATTGTCTTCTAAGATTTTGTAGATTTCATCCTTTAATTGCAGTTTTTGTTTTTTTAATGCTTCAATTTCGTCGTCACGGCTGCCTGCTGCAACAGGATCTTTTTCTAGGTTAATGATTTGAGCATCTAATTCGTTGTGTTTATCAAATAATTTTTCAAAGTGTTTATCAGAAGTTTTTAGTTTGCTAATAAGTTCGCGATGTTCTGGAAACATAGTCCTTTCCTTTTTTTGGTTGTATGTGAAAAATAATGCAAAGGGGTCAATACATAAGACAAATTTGATTGAGTTGGTATATTGCATTTGTCTTATTAGCATTGTAACGAAAAATTGTAGGGTTGACTATACGCTAATCGGTAACAATTGGTGAGGGGGGAAAGCCATACTATCAATGCACTTAAGTAATTTATCTATTAATATTTTGTTATATAAAATAATAAACGTTTTGTTTTTTAAAACATAGCTATCAACTTTCTTAGATTGTCAAAGCCCACAAAAATCACAATAATAAGGTTAACACAATGACTTATCCAATGACTAGAAGGAAAATACCATGTTAGATCAAGGTTTATTAGATGCAGTGAAAAGTTATAGCGAACGTATGACTCGCCCGATTGAGTTTGTGTTGGGTGAGGGTGAACATGAACAGCGCGCTGAACTGGTGGATTTTTTGACCCAAATTGCAGGAACCACTGACAAGATTAGTTTGAGTCAACAATTCGATGCCAATCTATCACCGATGAGTTTTAAAATCCGTAGCCAAGACAAAGATACGGGTATCATTTTTAGTGGTATTCCAGGTGGTCACGAGTTTACCTCATTGATTTTGGCGATTTTACAATCAGGTGGCAGTGAGCTCAAACTTGACCCAGGTATTCAAAATATCATTAAGGCGATTAAACAACCGCTAAAATTTGAAACTTTCGTCTCGTTGTCTTGCCACAACTGTCCTGACGTGGTGCAAGCGCTAAACCAATTTGCGTTACTCAATGACAACATCAGCAATGAAATGATTGATGGTGGTGTGTTCCAAGACATGATTAACGAGCGCAATATCCAAGGCGTACCTGCGGTATATTTAAATGGCAAACCTTTTGCCAATGGTAAAATTGACACTGCCAAACTCATCGAGAAACTGCAACAGCAATATCCAGATTTGATGAGTGGTGCAGCAGCAGCCGAACAGCTTGAGCAGCAAGATGTGACCATCATCGGTGGCGGACCTGCGGGCGTGGCGGCAGCCATTTATGTAGCACGTAAAGGCTTAAAAGTGACCATGGTGGCTGATCGTATCGGTGGGCAAGTGAAAGATACCCAAGATATCGAAAACTTGATTTCAATCCCATTGACCAATGGTAATGAATTATCTGCCAATTTTGTCAAACATATCACCGCTTATAGTATCACGGTCAAAGAAATGGTAAGCGTGACATCCATCACCGAAAATTCTGCACAAATGAATGAGCAAGGCGAGGATAAGCTAACCTACCAAATTACCTTGAATACGGGTGAAAGTTTCGCCACTCGTGCGATTATCGTAGCGACGGGGGCAAAATGGCGTAAGCTTAACATCAAAGGTGAAGACGAAAATATCGGTAGTGGCGTTGCGTATTGTCCGCACTGTGATGGTCCGTTCTTTAAAGGTAAAGACGTGGCAGTTGTGGGCGGCGGTAACTCAGGGATTGAAGCGGCAATTGACTTGGCAGGCATTGTCAAACACGTGACCGTGTTAGAATTTGCTGACACGCTCAAAGCAGACCAAGTATTGATTAATAAAGCCAAAGAGCGCGATAATATCGATATCATGACAAGTGTAGCGAGCCAAGAAGTCAAAGCAACCGCTGGTAAAGTCAGTTCGCTAATTTACCAAGACCGTACCACCGGTGAAAACAAAGAATTGCCATTATCTGCTATCTTTGTGCAAATCGGACTGGTGCCAAACTCGGAAGTGGTCAAAGATTTGGTACAGGTGACCAAATTTGGTGAAATTGAAATCAATGAGAAATGCCAAACCAACAAACCCGGAATTTTTGCCTGTGGTGATGTCACTACCGTGCCATTTAAGCAAATTAATATTGCGATGGGCGAAGGTAGTAAAGCGGCACTCAGTGCGTTTGAATACCTCATGTTGCAATAATTTTTTAGTTATTTTTCAAAAAAAGCCAAACGTCATAGTTTGGCTTTTTTTTGGCGGGTGACTTTTTTTTGGCGGGTAATATTCTGTTGCCTTGTCAGTCTATATTGGCGCGGTAGGCATACTACCCAAAATCCGCTACAATAACTTGCAAACTATCATAACGATTTAAAGGAATAAATCATGACAACAGCAAATACTTCATCCATCAAGCAGGTGACGGTAGCCGGCGGCGGCGTACTGGGTTCTCAAATCGCCATGCAAAATGCCTTTTTTGGCTTTAACGTCACAATCTTTGATAAAGAACCCGAAAAGGTGAAAGAGCGCATCGCAAAACTCATGCCCATCTACGCCAAATTCTATGACAAAAGCCCAGCACAAGCCCAAGTAATCACCGATGCGATTCGCTATGTGACTGACTTAGGCGAAGCCGTGGCAGAGGCTGATTTGGTGATTGAAGCCTTACCCGAAGTCCTCGATATCAAAAATGAATTTTATAAGGCGCTGGCAAAGGTAGCCCCAAGTCACACGATTTTTGCCAGTAACAGCTCAACGTTGATTCCTAGCCAAATGGTCGATGCCACAGGTCGTCCCGATAAATTTTTGGCGTTACACTTTGCCAACCGTATCTGGGTGAACAACACCGCAGAAGTCATGGGCTCAGCGCATACCGACCCGGCAGTATTTGACAGCATTGTTGCTTATGCCAAAGCCATTGGCATGGTGGCGTTACCCCTCAATAAAGAACAGCCTGGCTATATCTTAAATACCCTCTTGGTGCCCTTCTTAAATGCCGGTATGCACTTGTATGCCAATGACATTGCCGATCCGCAGACCGTTGACAAAACTTGGATGATTGGCACAGGTGCACCAATGGGACCGTTTGCGATGATGGATATCGTCGGGGTCAATACCATTATTAATATCAGCCAGCAAAAAGCCAAAACAGGCTCAAAAACTGCCGAGCGATTTATCCAAAAACTGCAAACCGAACTGATTGATAAAGGTCGCACAGGGTTTGAAGTGGGGAAGGGTTTTTATGATTATCCAAACCCGGCTTATAAAGACCCTGATTTTTTAAAATAAGCGTCAAAAAAGATTAAAAGTCAGTATGTAAAAGTGAGAGGATGACAAAAGCCCATTGACCCAACATGGGCTTTGTTTTTTTATTGCGGCAGCACCCACGGCTAGCACTTGCCAAAGCCAACAATTTACCCCAAAATGATAAAAAATTGTTGCCAAAAACCCCCGATGAAGCCAACCACCGCCCAACAAGTCAACACCTTATTATATTATTTGCAGACCAAGCAGACACCGCCGTTTGAGATCCTGTTTTGGGAAAACTTGCAAAAGATTGACTTTGATTATTCAGCCAACAGCCTACAACAACTCAGTCAGTTTTTTGCAGCAATGGCAAAACGCCACATTCAATTGCCACAATTATTGGCAAACCAAAGCGGGCAAGCACTTATAGTAGCGCTCGCCGCCTATATTGCAGACTATTTAGCCAAAACCACCGGGCAACCGATTGCTTGGTATGACTATGACAGGATGTCAGCACAACTGGCACGGCAAAATAAGTACCCCATCCAGTCACAGTTACCTGCCGATTTTTACGCGTCACTCACCGCGCACATCGGGCACAAAGTCTATTGCCAACCGCTTAAGCTATTACCAGATTTGCTGCAGGGTAAGGATGTGTTGCCACAGTTTATTGCCCAGATGACGCAAACTGTCTATCAGCAATCGCAAGTCAACTTATTGCAATCGCCTGAGGCAGTGTGTCAGGGCTATTTGGCAAAAGTGAAAACAGGCAAACTACAGGATGCCGCTATCGCATTTTCTACCTATCTGGCAGCGGTGAGTTTTGATCATAGCCGTGATAGTTTGGTGCAAATTGATGAGGCGTTATCGGCTATCCAGCAGGCGTTTGGGTTTACGCAAGCGGATTATCTGGATTTTTTGCAAGACACCTCACGTCAAGCATTTTGTTATTTGCTGGGGTTTTATATTGGCGTGACCAGCAGTCGCTTGGCAAATGCGCCCGTGCGCTGGGTATCTTTTGCGCAGATGTATGACAGCTTGGGCGAGGCGTTTGCTGAATGCCTTGAGCATAGTTTTGTACTGCTGTTTGAGGACTGCTATCGCACACCGATGCTGGTAGTGACCAATCGGTTATTTGGACTTGCTAGCAATTTTCCGACCACCGCTGCTGAGTTTGCGGATATTGTGCAGCGGCAAAATGCAGGTCACCTAGCAGTTTATCCTTATCAAGACGCTGTGAGCGCTACCACTAACTTGCCCGCGCTTTGGACGTCAGCCATGCAGGCGGCGGGTGCGTTGGTGGCGTCTGTGCTATCAAGGCTATCACAAGGTGAGCCAATTTTACCTTGTGTCTATCAAGCGCATAGCAGCGACAATACAGGGGGTGACTTAACCGCATTTAATCCATCTAATATTAAGTTGTTATCACCTAGCGATACGGATTTAGCCACAGTTACAGCCACAGATACAGACACGGTGATTGATAGCCTCTACCAAACGCTGCATCAAAATCCACAATTAGCCCCCATAATCGTAGGCTGTTTTGATAGCTATACCAATTTGCCGATGGGGCGTACTGAAGGGGTGGTCATTGAAATATGGGTGTATGAAAACCCTCGCTTGCAGTTGCAGCTTGTATTGCCGTACCAGTCTGCCAATGATTGGCACAGTCTAAAAATTTATCCGTTAGTCATTCATCAAAATGGCGCACAAACAGCGCTTACATCCGAACAAATAACCGCATTAACCACTCACTTTTACCAAGCACTGCTAAGCGCACCTTCAACACAAAATACCGCGGTCAAAACGCTGTGGCAAGACGCCTATGTCAATCAACTTGATAACTGGGTATTGCCGCCCAAAGACCAGCGTATCCAGCAACAAAACGCGCAGCTGGTGACGCATTTTGATTTTGCGCTATTGCCGATACTCGATAATCAAACCAATGTGAATATGGCAGCTTTTGACTATACCAGCATTGATTGGCGCGGGTTTGATTTGGCGAAACATATTTTGCAAGCCAGCCACCACGAACAAAGCTATTTGCAGGTATACGCCAGTGATAACTTGATTAAAGATGAACTGTATCGGCAAGTAGAGGCGACTGAGGATTTATATCGCTATGGCAAAGTGGTGTGGGGTGTTGTGATAAAATCTGATGCAGCGTTAACCGAGCCTATGTCAGAAGAAGAACGAGACACGCCTTTTGCCAACTATCGGGTTAGTTGTGCCGACATTTTGTTTGATCCAAGCGGGCAAGCAAGGGTAGAAGATTTGCAAGCCAAGGCAAGTCAATTAATGGATGCGATTGGCAAGGTCAATCAGCCTTCAAATACTACGCCCGACGTAGCGTTTTATCAATTACATTACCAAGACCACACATCTAGGGTGTTTAATTTGGCGTATCCAGCCAGTATCGCAGTGACAAACTATCGGATAACTACCAGTTGGATTTGGCGGCGTCATTTACCCAATGGCATGTTATCAAACAGCATAGTGCCCATTATTATTCATACTAATGCTTACCAAAATAAAGCCGAGCAGGGCGAAATTATGGTATTACCTAGCCAATTATGGGATAAAGCCTATTATCACTATTGGCTAAGCTTGGCTTATGAGCAGTTTGGGCAAGATTATGATTTACTTCCCTATATCCACTGGCAGCAAAAATACGCACAGGATAGCACCGATGCCGCAACCCAAAAGCGGCTATGGCCAAAATTTAAACCCAACCGAGCACCTAATCGAGCACCTAGCCGAGAACAAAGTTCAGCCATCGGATTGATGTCAGACAAGCTAGAAAATCCAATGTCAGCTACTGCTAAGCAACAAGCAACTATTCAACAAGCTGCTATTCAACAAACGACTGGGCAAAAACTTGTTGATGTAAAACCAGTTTCACCGCCCTCAACACAGTCAACTCCCCAGACAGCACAGGCAGCTAAAACATCACAGACACCACAGATATTACGGACACCAAAGGCAATGCCACCATCCTCACTATCCAATGAATTGGCGCAGCAACTCAAGAATGACAAGCTGCGCTTACAAACCCAATTATCCACCAAAGATACAGCCAAAGATAAAAAACTCCTAGTGATTGCTATCGGTGGGGTGCTTGTTTTGATTATCATGGTGATACTGGTCAAATTGATGCGATAAATTTCCCCAATTTTTATTTGAAAAAAGTCAGCATACGCATCAAAAGGTCATAAAAATTTGTTATGCTAACGGTCTGTAAGTTGGATGATGACAACAAAAAGAAAGATAGGGATACAATATGAAAATTATTGCTGATGGCAATATTGCTCATTTAAGCGATTTTTTTAATGAACACACTTTAGGGCGACCCATTGAATTGATTGCGATGGCAGGGCGCGAGATTGACGCGGCTGTGATAGATGAGCATCAGCCTGATATTTTGCTAGTACGTTCCGTCACGCCTGTCAACAAGCTGTTATTAGACAACAATAAAAGCGTCAAATTTGTCGGTAGTACCACCATCGGCATCGACCATGTCGATGTGGAGTACCTCGCCAAGCGCGGCATCATTTTTGCCCATGCCGCTGGCTGTAGTAAGCATTCGGTTGCCCAATATGTGGTGGCAGCGATTGCCAATTTGCGCCCTGATTATTTATTCAAATCCATCAACCTTGGCATTATTGGGGTGGGTAATATCGGTAATACCCTCGCGCAATATGCGATTTCCTATGGCTGGAATGTGCTGGGCTATGACCCACTCAAACCACCGTCGGTGGTGAACAACGCCAAACTTGAAACTGTACTGCAAGAAAGCAATGTGATTAGCTTTCACGTGCCACTGACGCATGCGCACAACAGCTCATATCCCACCCATCACGACTATCTGATGACCCAAGCGCGCTGGCAAACCGTATCCGACACTGCCATCATCATCAATACCTCACGCGGTGAAGTGCTCGGTCGTGACGATATTGTCGCAAGCCCGAATGTGTGTGTACTCGATGTGTTTGAACACGAGCCCAATATCGATGCGCAGCTGCTCAAAGCCTGTAGTATCGTCACCCCGCATATCGCCGGTTATACCTTAGAGGGCAAACTTAGGGGTACACAGTTTGTCTACAATGCCTTATGCAAATATTTACAGGTTGCCCCAACGGTTGATTTTCATAGCTTGATGCCAGCTGAAGTGCCGCTGTTTCAAGAAGTGCATAACCCACTCAAAGACCACGAGCGCCATCAACTGCTCAATAAAATTCCTGTGATGTATGATATCAAAGCTGATGACAAGCGTTTACGTAGTGTGGCAAATGCAAACGGTGATATTGAAGGCAAAGACTTTGATAACCTGCGTAAGAATTACCCGCTGCGCCGTGAATGGCAATCATACGTGTTTAAAATTTGATCAAAATGCTCAACGTGAGATAAAGCAAAAATAGCCAGTATGGGAAAATACTAGCTATTTTTTTTGGGTCTGCTAATATTGTCGCAAATCCAACTATTCAAACTGCTATGTCAACCACTTATCAACCTACTTGTACCCTACAAACCGCCCAAGCCCGTGCTGCGATGTATGCCACCATTCGCCAGTTTTTTGCCGAGCGACAGGTGCTAGAAGTACAAACCCCAGTGATGTCACAGGCGGGCAACACTGATATATTTTTGCAATCCGTCTCTAGCAATGTCACTGTGGGAGACCATCCAACAACCTACTATCTGCACACCTCACCCGAATTTGCCATGAAGCGTCTATTGGCAGCTTGGCAAGTGCCGATGTACCAGATTTGCCCTGTGTTTCGCGACAACGAAATTGGCAGCCGCCACAACATTGAATTTACCATGCTTGAATGGTATCGTCCCAATTTTAGCTTGGATGAACTGGCAAAAGAAACCAACGATTTGGTATCTGCGGTACTCGGCTATCCGGTGATTTTTGACCATTATCGCTATGTGGATGCCTTTATGGATTTTGTTAAAATTCATCCCTTCAATGCCAGTTGCGATACCCTCAAAGCCATCGCTAAAGATAATGGTCTTAACATTGATTTGGGGGACGATCACCAAGGCTGGTTAGATTTATTATTTAGTCATTTGGTGGAGCCTAATTTGGGAAAAGCGCTACCGACACTCATCTACGATTATCCTGTCGCCACTGCCGCGCTTGCCAAGACAGTCACAGACAAAGATGGCAATCGGGTAGCTAGACGCTTTGAGCTGTATATCAATGGTCTTGAAATCGCCAACGCGTATGATGAGCTGGCTGATGGACAAGCGCTGCGTCTGCGTTTTGATGAAGACAATGTGGCGCGTAAAAAACGCGGGCTACCTGTAATGCCAATTGACGAAAATCTGCTGGCAGCTTGTGATGCCCTGCCAGCTTGTAGTGGCATTGCGCTTGGCATTGACAGGCTGCTGATGATTAAAACGGGAAAAACCCATATCCGCGATGTCATCGCTTTACCCACCCCTCACGCCTAACAGCAGTGAACTCAAAAAATAGGAATTGATATGAAAATTTGGCATTTATTTTTGGGGCTGATGGCAGGCTTGGGCATCCCGATTCAAGCAGCGATTAATACTAGATTGGGCGCAATGTTTGGTGGTCAACCGCTAATGGCCGCATTCGTATCGTTTACGGTTGGCGCGCTATTATTGTTCTTGGTGTCTTTGCTATTCGTCGATTGGCAAGCGGTACAATCGGGTCTATCAGACATGCAAATCAGTGATTGGTGGAAATGGCTTGGCGGTGCGCTGGGCGCATTTTTTGTTTTTGCGTCGATTTTTTTAGCGCCAAAAATCGGTGTTGCCAATACGGTGTTTTTGTTTATTTTAGGTCAGCTGGTCATGGGCATGGTGGTGGATAGCTTGGGTTTATTTGGTATGCCTGTTAAAACCCTGCATTGGAGTAAATTTTTGGGGATTGTATTGATGCTGGTGGGCGTATCGTTTTTTATGTTTGGACAAAAATGGTTTGCTAAGTCGTCATAATGCTATTTTTAGGTCAATGTTCAAATCTAATCGCTAATTGATGGATGTAGTCATTGAATTTGTGTTCATCTTGCGAACCAATCATAAAAGCATTGGGAATAGACTCATCCATCCCCAATAACATCACCACGCCAAACTCCTCAGCTTGAAAATAGCGCTCATGCGGTTGACGCAGTTCAATGATTTCACTGGCGATATGCTGTAATTTTTCATTCAAATCGGCTGGAATCGATTGTCCATCAAAATCATAAATTTGGGCATGGTGTTTCAATCCACCATTGACGCCATTGACAATCGCTTGCGCCAGTAAGAACTCCGCTAACGGTAATTCATCAAACCAATGAATTTCGCTTTGTTCAATCGCATCAAAGTTGCGGCTCATTTGCACCATCGGGTTATGCTGCTTTTTTGGGCTTAGGTCATCTACATGAATGCCCCATACCGCATCGTCATCGCAGGTTTTGCCAATGACGAGATGGTCGCCCAAGCGTTCTAACGGCAATAAGCCAAGGTGATTAAAGCCACTATTGAGACTAGCAATATTGCCTAAAGCCAATAAATAATGATACAAACCTGCAGGTAATTGAACGCCCAAGGCCTGCTCATTTTGCTCAATCATTGTCTGACTGACACCCAGCGGTTCGGGGTGATTTTCCAGTTGATACAATAACTTAATAGCACGAATAGGGTTTAGCATAATCAACTAGCGAATCCAAGCGTTCAAAATATTGGCAAAGGCTTGCTTGTCTTTGTCGCTATAGGGCGCTTGTCCGCCCAATTTGCTTTGTTGACTGGGGTCAAAAACGCCTGTACTACGCATGGTGTCCATAAAATCGCGCATATTCAGTTTTTGCTTGATGTTGTCTTTGTCATACACAAAACCGCGAGAAGTCACCACCTTGGCACCTTTTTCAATGCAGTCATTGGCAAGTGGAATATCGCTGGTGATGACCACATCGCCCGCCACACAGTGCGCTGCGATATAGTCATCCGCTTTATCAAAACCGCCTTCGACCACTGTCATCTGCAAAACTGGCAACCGTGGCAAAGCAATGGCACGATTGGCGACAAAAATTGTGGTCATCTGCGTGCGCTCCGCAGTTTTGATGATGATTTGCTTGGCAATATTGGGAATTGCGTCAGCGTCTATCCACAGGGTAATTTTTGCTGTCATAGCTTTCACTAAAAAGGATTAGTCGTCTAGCAAATCAAGCTGTTTGGCAGACTGAAATAACACGTTTGAGCGGTTGCCCGAACGGCAGAACATAAACACGGGTTTTTCTGCTTGATTAAAAATCTCGGCAAACTGCTCAACTTGCTCACGGGTTAATTGACCACCAACGACCGGTAGATAATGATAGGCGAGCCCTGCTTGCTGTGCTTTAGTAGCGATATCCGTTTGCAGCGGTTGGTTGGGTTCTTCGCCATCGGGGCGGTTGTTGATGATGGTTTTAAAGCCCTGCGCGCCGATTTTGTCAACTTGCTCAGGTTGAATTTGACCATAAAAAACAGTATTGTTTGGCATGTTGTGTTTCCTTATAAAGTTAGCGTTGATTATTCATGTTTTTACTGACTACGACAAGTATATTTATTGGGTTAATTGTTTAACCGCTTGTTGCGTACTTAAAAATACCTTGCCTGTTAATTTTTGAATCACATCGGTTTTTTCAATCACATCCATCACAGGCCCTTTGACTTCCGAAAAATGTAGGGTGATAGCTTGAGCCGCCAAATTTTGGTTTAAATTGATGAGCATATCTTGTGCCGTCAAATCAATATGATTGACTGCCGACAACATCAGCACCAGATTTTTAGTCTGTGAATGACTGGCAATCGCTTGCTCAATAAAGTGTAGTACGGACTGGGCATTACCATAAAACAGACTTTCATCAATACGAATGATCAACAAATCATCAAACTGGGTCACTGGATGGCGTGCAACATTACGAAAATGCCCGGTATCACCAATTTGACCCACAATCGCGATATGCGGGTGGCTGGTTTGCCAAATCAGGCCTGCAAAGGAGGCTAACAGCCCCGCCACCAAGCCAATATTTAGCCCAAACAATAACACACCTGTGAGTGCCACGCCAAATGCCAGCGCATCGAGTTTGTCATAGCGCAGCGCTTGCTTGAGCGTTTGCACATCAATCATACTGATAATCACTGACATGATCGTAGCACCCAATATGGCATAGGGGAGTGGCTCTAAAGTCTGGCTAAAAAACAGCAGCACCAATGCCATCACCAGTACCGATAACATACTGGCAAGGGGACTTTGCGCGCCCGCATCGACATTTACCGCGGTGCGTGAGAAGCCACCGACAATGGTAAACGACTGAAAAAATGCACCTGCGATATTGGCAACGCCTAGCCCTTTGAGTTCCAGATTAGCATCGTAAGCTTCATGGCGTTGTCGGGCAAATGAGCTGGCAACCGAGTTGCTAGAGACAAACGCAATCAGCGCCATCAATCCTGCTGCAGGTAATAAATTAATGAGTTCAACGGGCGAAATCTGGTAAAACGGCAGCACAAAATGCGGCAAACCACTGGGTACATCCGCCACTGTGCGAATACCGATAGCGGCAAAGTTGCCAAATTGACTGGCGATAATACCGATTGCCAGCACCGCAAGGGGTAACATACGCGTGATGACCTCAATGACTCTGGCAGCCAATAAAGGCTTGAGCCAAGTTTTAAGATAATAACGGTTGATAAACAGTATGGTGAATGCCGCAACGCCGACCATCAAAGTGGGCACGTGCAACTCACGGCGATGAAACAAAAAAGTTTCAACATTCTCTAGCAGTGAATTGCCACTAATCGCGATACCCGTCACATATTTGATTTGCCCGACCAAAATCAAAATTGCCGCGCCACTAATAAACCCTGCCGTCACGCCACGGCTAATAAACTGGGTAATCCAGCCGAGCCGAAACACGCTTGCTAGCCATAATAGTGCCCCTGTTATCAGCGCCAAAAACGACGCCATAATGGCATAATGCATCGGCGGTAACTCGTTATAGGGCTGTAGCGCTTGCGCGGTCATAATCGCCGTAATCGCCACAGGACCGACGGCATTGACCGAGCTTGCGCCAATCCACGCATACACCAGTACCGGCACAATCGCTGAATATAACCCATACACAGGGGGCAACCCTGACAGCATGGCATAACCCAAACTTTGCGGAATCACCAAAATACCCACGATAACACCCGCCAACAAATCTTGACTGAGATTTGCCTTGTTATAGTGCGTTACCCAGTGAGGTAAGCGTCGCAAGTTGGCTAAATGTAATGGCAAGGTGGTTATCCCGATAAAGTGGTTACTCTGATAAATTAGCTTCCAATAAATTGGCAGACTCGTTAGCTTTAGACTTAATTATTTTGTCTGACAAAAGCGATCATACAGTACATTGAGGATTGCCAAGGCATCCTCACTGGCGACTGAATAATAAATTTGTTTGCCCTCGCGGCGGGTGTTGACCAAACCATCTTTACGCAAAATCCCCAATTGCTGAGACAGACTTGGTTGACCCAGTCCCACTTTCTCTTCAAGCTGGCTCACACAATGCTCACCTTGCGTTAATTGACACAGCAGCATCAAGCGGTCAGGATGAGATAAAGACTTTAACAACTGGCTGGCTTTTCCTGCAGCAGCGTGCATTTGATCGAGCATGGTTGCATCCATCGATACAGGAGCATCGGACTGCGGTTCGGCAATTTCAGACATGACTTTTCCCCCAAAGTGTTTTGATGGCTGATACGCAATGGCTGATACTAACTGGTGCTACCATCAAACTTATCACATAATTTTAAAATCAATAAACGTTTGCGGCAATACAATATATTGAAAAACATATTATAAAATAATATAATGAATTGAGCAACGTC
>NZ_DAMALV010000020.1:0-43102 GCF_032069585.1 Moraxella sp. CTOTU48268 | reverse complement strand
TCAGAGGTGGATGGCGGTTTTTTTAAGCCTTTGACTTCTCGCAGACCGTAGAACACCTTGAGCGCTTCATCCACCAATTCTGCTTGTAGATTGGGGAAATGCACATCCACAATTTCACGCATGGTTGCTTGGTCAGGAAAATCAATATAATGAAAAAAGCAACGACGCAAGAAGGCATCAGGCAGTTCTTTTTCATTGTTTGACGTGATAATAACGACAGGACGATGATCGGCGGTAATCGTTTCGCCGGTTTCATACACATAAAACGACATTTTATCAAGCTCATGCAGCAAGTCGTTGGGGAACTCAATATCCGCTTTGTCAATCTCATCAATGAGCAGTACCACGCGCTCAGGACTGGTAAATGCCTGCCATAGCTTGCCTGCCTTGATATAGTTGGCAATATCATACACGCGGTCATCGCCCAGTTGGCTATCCCGCAGGCGTGATACCGCATCGTACTCATACAAGCCCTGTTCGGCTTTGGTGGTAGATTTGATGTGCCAAGTTAACAGTGGCATACCTAAACTTTTTGCCACTTCTTCAGCCAGTAGCGTTTTACCCGTGCCAGGTTCCCCTTTGATGAGTAACGGTTTTTGCAATCGAATCGCAGCATTGACGGCAAGCTTTAGGTTGTCAGTGGCAATATAACTATCGGTGCTTGCAAAACTGCTTTGGGTGACGCTATCGTCGATAGCATTAGTTGGCTGATGTTCAGACATAAAAAAACCTATGATAATCGTCAAAAATGAGTTTCAGACTATCATAAGTTTTAGGGAAAGTTAAGCTATAAGTAAAAGGTTAAGCTGTAAAAGATTAAACCGTCATCGCTTGTTGGCTTATCACCATCATAGCTTAGCGGCTAGGCTGGCTGATATTGGCGTTATTTAACGCATGTTTTTTGTTGGTTTTATCGATACCCATTCGAATAATTTGCCAAATAAAACCCAAAATACAGCCCACTGTAATCACAACCATAATTGGTAGCAACCCATTAAAGATAATTGCTGGATCTTTGAGTAAAATCCCATACACCACTGAAATACTCGCCGGTGCGATATCAGGCGGGGTACCAAGGGAAGTGGTTGGCGTGAGCAAAATCGCAAATAGAATAATCCAACTCAAACCTGCAAGCGTTTTTGGCAAAATCCGTACCACTAAAATCCAAAGCAGTAACACGATAATGGAAAACCCCACATAGGCATATAGGGGTAATTTGTCTGGCGGCACACCTTGAACCAACTGCGCCCACCAAATGATGATTTCGCCTAGCACATTGCCGATTTGGTCGAGTGATAAAAATGCAAACATAATTTTGCCTTGCCAAAAATAGATAGCTTATTTTAGCATGATTCAACTCATTTGGTTAAAATTTTGCTACTGCCACTTGTTCTGCTGCGCTTCTGCCATATTCAATTTTGCTTGACGTAACAGTACGTCTTCAGGCGGCATCTGCACAAAATATCCTTGGCTTTGTAATTTTTCTAACACTTCTGCTTTATTGACTCGTGCAAGCTTTGGCGTATTCGCCAAATCCAAATGCATCACAAATGTTTCGCGTCCAATCGCTTGGCGAAAATCCTTGGGCAACACTGACAACCAGTCACGAATCTCGTCCGTGTCATTGGGATAATTTGGACGAGCAATGTACACATACAGGTCATCTTTTTTGCTAAATTTATAAATATCGCAATGCATCATACAACTCTATTATTACTGTAAATTTAAAGTGCCTCTATCATACCATAAAATAGTATGTCTGGAATTGCACCCCTTTTGCTATTAGCTTGGGTATGTTACATGTTAGCCCATAAAAAAAGAGCAACTAGGGCAATTGCTCTTTTGGTGGTAAAAGCTACTGATAAATTTGCGCTTTATAAAAGCTAATTAATGATGCTCAGTATCGGCAATCTGCGCTTGTGCCAACGCAGACAATGCGGCTTTTAACATCGCTGATACGGTACTTGAGCAAGTGCCGATACCTGAATAAATCTCACC
The DNA here is from genome assembly GCF_032069585.1 of Moraxella sp. CTOTU48268. Lineage (NCBI taxonomy): Bacteria > Pseudomonadati > Pseudomonadota > Gammaproteobacteria > Moraxellales > Moraxellaceae > Moraxella > Moraxella sp. CTOTU48268. Next base: position 41,104 of record NZ_DAMALV010000020.1, on the reverse strand, counting down.
TTCAATATTCAACTGTAAGTAAGCAACGGCATTGGCATCACTGTTATTTTGGGTGAGCGGGCTTTGACTTTCAACCGTTAATGCATGCTCTGCATAGTTGATAACGTGAATATTTTTGTTCAATTTGGCAGAGATGGCATTGATAAAGGCAGACAACGGACCATTGCCATTACCAACAACGTCTATGATGTCATCTCCCATGCGTACAGAGCCTGAAAAGCTCACTGAGCCAGCGGTGTTTTTGATTTCATAATCTTGCAACGCCAAAGTAGATTGGTTTAAATAGGTGTCTTCAAACACGCTAATGACATCATCTGATGTCAATTCTGTCTGACGGCTTTCGGCTTCTTGTTGAATGACGCGGCTAAAGTCAATTTGCGTCCAGCGCGGCAAATGAAAGCCAAAGTCACGTTGCAAGATATAAGCAACACCGCCTTTCCCTGACTGGCTATTGATACGTACAACATCCTGATAGCCGCGTCCGATATGAGCAGGGTCAATCGGCAAGTATGCCACATCCCATAAGCCTTGGGTAGCTTCGGCATTTTTCTCGTTATAATCTAGCGATTTTTTGATGGCATCTTGGTGCGAGCCACTAAAAGCGGTAAATACCAACTCGCCCACATAAGGATGGCGTGGATGAATCGGCAACTGATTGCACTCACTTACCACTTGGGCGATTTCGCTCATGTTACTAAAATCAAGCTGTGGGTCTACGCCTTGGCTGTACATATTCATCGCCATAACCATAATGTCCATGTTGCCTGTGCGCTCGCCATTGCCAAAAAGCGTGCCTTCAATCCGGTCAGCCCCTGCCATCAAACCTAACTCACTGGCAGCCACGGCACAGCCACGGTCATTGTGAGTGTGAAGGCTCACAATCACATGCTCACGCATGGGTAAGTTTTGGCAAAAATATTCAATCTGATCGGCATAAATATTGGGCGTTGAGCTCTCTACTGTCGATGGCAAGTTAAAGATTACCTTCTGACCTAAGTCAGGGCGCCAAACTTTACACACCTCATCACAGATTTTGACCGAAAAATCGACCTCGGTTTGTGAGAAACTTTCAGGGGAATATTCAAAAATCCATTCGGTTTCAGGGTATTCTTTCGCCAAATCACGCAACAATGTCGCGCCTTCAACCGCAATCGCAATAATGTCATCATAATCTTTTTGATACACTTTTTCGCGCTGCACTTTTGAGGTTGAGTTATACACGTGGACGATGGCACGTTTGGCACCCTTCAACGACTCAAAGGTACGGCGAATCAAATGTTCGCGTGCCTGCACCAATACTTGCAAGGTCACATCGTCGGGTACGTGTCCGCCTTCGATTAATTTGCGGGTAAAGTCATACTCAACTTGCGCCGCTGATGGAAAACCAATCTCAATTTCTTTAAACCCCACTTGCACCAACAAGTCAAAGAAGCGCATTTTTTGTTCAATGCTCATCGGCTCAATCAAGGCTTGGTTACCATCTCGCAAATCCACCGACGTCCATATGGGCGCTTTGGTGATGGTTTTATCGGGCCAAGTACGCTGGGTCATTTTTGGTGCAAACGCAAAGGGTTGGTATTTTTTATGATTAAAAGCCGTATTCTTGGGTTGTATTGACATGCTAATGCTCCACATTTAATTTTACTTAAAATTTTATGATAAAATTATACCCATTTTTTTGTAGTTGAAGTAACCAAATTTTGCTATAAAATACATAGAATTTGATATTTGTGGCTACTATAATTATATTATGTAGTTAAAATCACTAATATTAAGAATTTATCATGGCTTCATTAGATAAAATAGACAGACAAATTTTAGCGCTATTACGAGAAAATGCACGCATGAGTAACCTTGAATTGGCAGAAAGCGTAAACTTAAGCCCTACTCCCTGTACGCGCAGAGTCAAACAATTAGAGGATTCAGGTGTTATCACGGGTTATAGTGTCACCACTGACCCTAGAAAATTAGGTTATCAACTGTCAGTTTATATTGCCATTAGCATGGATAAACATACAGCAGAACGCTTTAGCAACTTTGAAAAAAAACTACGAGAATTTCCTGAAGTGGTCAGCTGTAGTATTGTGACAGGGCGCAGTGAAGACTATCTTATCAAAGCTTTGGTTAAAGATATGGCGCATTATGAGGAATTTTTATTACATCGTCTAAACCGTATTGAAGGTATCGCACAAGTGCATACCAGTTTTGAATTACGGCAAGTGTTTGAAAAGTCAATCATCTGATTGGGTGTTAAAGGCTGTTTTAAAAACCTATAAAGAAACGCATTATTTGTTGGTCTCGCTTATGTTACCCAGCCAAACAATAAAAAAGCCATTGATAACCAACGGCTTTTTTATTGTCTAATCGTTATTTTTCCCAAATTCCCGATGTGATTTTGGCTTTCATGGCGGGGTATTTATTGATGTTAAAAACAGGATGCTTAACACCTGATTTGATTTGAGCAGAATAATCTTTTGCCAAAATAAACACATATTTTGACAACAGGACGATACTGACAAGATTAATGTACGCCATAATCGCCATCATCAAATCACCCATATCCCACACCATAGGCACTTCAGCCACAGAACCAAAATACACAAAGGCAAGCACTAAAATACGAAATATATTTAAAATCATTGGATGATTCTTAAGATATTGCACATTGGTTTCGGCATAGGCGTAGTTGCCAATAATACTCGAAAAAGCGAACATGAACAGCACTACTGCTAGGAAAATTTGTGCCCATGAACCCACATGACTTTCTAACGCCGCTTGTGTCAATTGAATCCCTGTTAAATCAGCGGTGGGTAATTTTGATAATAAAATAATAAACGCAGTACAAGAGCAGACAATAATGGTATCCACAAAAACGCCCAAACTTTGAATAAGGCCTTGTGTGGCGGGATGAGGCACATCCGCAGCAGCAGCGGCATTGGGGGCAGAGCCTTGACCTGCTTCGTTAGAGTACAAACCCCGCTTAATCCCAAGCATCATCGACTGCGATACCAAACCGCCTAACGCCCCACCCGCTGCCGCATTAAAAGTAAAGGCATCGGTCAGAATCAAATTAAATACCTGCGGAATCATGGTGATATTGGTCACAATAATATACAACGCCATTAGCAGATACACCCCTGCCATCACAGGTACTAGCATTTCTGAAATGGTGGCAACCCGTTTTATCCCACCAAAAATAATCGGTGCAGAAATGATAACCAACAATAGCGCTACCACATGTTTACCAGTCCCCCATGAAGTACAGGTATTATCGCCCGTACAGCCAACCGCCGATTGTACGGCTTGGGCGATAGTATTGGCTTGAATGGCATTATATACCAAGCCAAAGCACAAAATCAGACTCACGGCAAACGCCACACCTAGCCAACCTTGCCCTAAACCCTGACGGATATAGTAAGCAGGTCCACCCCGAAAATGCCCATTGGCATCTCGCACCTTAAATAATTGTGCCAATGACGACTCAGCAAACGCCGATGCCATCCCAATCAAGGCAATAAACCACATCCAAAATACCGCACCCGGTCCACCAACACTTACTGCAATAGCAACCCCTGCGATATTCCCTGTACCGACACGACTCGCCAGTCCTGTCATAAACGCTTGAAACGATGAGATACTCTCACTATGCTCGTGATGTTCGGTGCTTCGGCTAGCCAGCAAATTCTTGACACTATGTCCAAATAAACGAAATTGAACAAACCCTGTCATGACGGTAAAAAACACACCAATACAAATCAAAATCCACACCAACCAATCCCACATTGGTGAACTAACAAGATTGACACTACAATGAATGCTATCCATCACGTTTGCTTGCGCCAAGCAAGCTAAATCTTTGTTATACATCAATAAATCTCGCCTCAAAAATTGATAGCGGATAGTATCAATAAAGCAAACTTTTGGCAATCATTAAACAAAAAAAACGACACCAAAAGTGTCGTTTTTCTAAAGCTTATGCTAACAAATTAGAAACGGTAAGTTGCACCGATTTTAGCGATTGGGTACCATTTTGAATAATTTGAATCATCCAAATCTTGTTGTAAGTCAGATTTTAAACGATCATTGTCAAATTTTGTAATTTCATCACCATTGGCATCTAGAACTCGTGTGTTAGCATCAGTTACTTTTAAGCCACCAGTATAAGCCGCACCGATTTCACCAAATACACCAAAGTTATTAGTGATATTAGGACGGAAACCAATAGTTAAGTATGGGTTCATGGTGTTTTTGTTTTCAGCTGACGCTTCAATGTTACCATAGTAAGAGTTACCATTGATTTTAACTTGTTTGGTTTCAGTCGCTTGTTTTTTCAAAGTGATTTCATTGTCACCAAAAATGGTACCAACACCCACAGTAAACCAATTTCCAGCTGGACGTAAATTCACACCAATATACGGATTGCTTGAATCTGTTTCTAAATCATATTCAACATCTTCAATTTCGATGGTGTCTTTTAAATCACCAATATCACCGCCAGCCCAACCAGCTACAAGCTCAGTCTTATCGTTTAGCGCCCAACCAAGATTGGCACCATAACCTAAAGTACCTACTTCGGCACTGATAGCGGCAGGATGTGTTACCGTATCAAAAAACGTTCTAGTACCAGTAACGACTTGAGTTGTCGTATTTTGTACCACACCTGCGTTTGGATCGTAGGTAGTAGTAGATACGGCAACAGGCTGTGCAACAACTTGTTGATCAACCACTACATTTTGAGCAAAAGCAGAAGTTGCAATTAAAGCAGCAGGAATAGCAGCTAATTTCAAAACTTTCATATAAATCTCCTAAGGACAGGATAAGGTAAATTTACCATTTCTCTTAAAAATCTAAAAGACTTTCAAGCGATGAATGACATATAAAGAAAAAGTAAATTAGTTGACATATTTTGTTACGTTTCTCTTAGGTATATTAAAACGTAATTTTTCAGCAATGTCTTTTAATTTTGTATAACTTTTCTATATATTTATGTAATTACATAGGATGAAGTGTAATATTTTATCAAAAATGTTGCTTTTTTAAAAGACTTAAGTTGATGTTGCAATTAAGAGAATGACTTTTATGTTAATTTTTTTTACAATACGCCTATCGAGAGATGCTGCAGCTTAAGGTTGGCTTAATTTATATTTGCTTGCCTGCGCTAGGCTCGTTTTTTGTATTTTAACCAAAATAAATCCAAAATAAATAACGGCATCTGCGTTTTTACTTTAACTTTTTTTACCGGTTTTAAGGAGTGGACGCAGTGTCCCTGTCTATCAATTCTACTGATTCAAATTTTTCTGATTATAAAGTTGCCGATATTAGCCTTGCCGACTACGGTCGCAAAGAAATCAAACTGGCTGAAACTGAAATGCCTGCTTTGATGGGCTTACGCCAACGCTACCAAGCCGAGCAGCCTTTAAAAGGTGCCAAGATTGTGGGCTGTATCCACATGACCATCCAAACAGCGGTATTGATTGAAACGCTCGTGGCGCTGGGTGCAGAAGTACGCTGGACTTCTTGTAATATTTTTTCAACCCAAGACCATGCCGCTGCCGCCATCGCAGCAGCCGGTATTCCTGTTTTTGCTTGGAAAGGTGAAACTGAGGAAGAATACGAATGGTGTCTTCGCCAGCAGATTTTTGAAGGCGGTGAAGCCACAGGCAAGCTGTGGGATGCCAATATTATTTTAGATGATGGCGGCGACTTGACGGCGCTGATTCATAACGACTACCCGCAAATGCTCGACAACATTCACGGTATCTCAGAAGAGACAACAACAGGGGTACATCGTCTAATTGAAATGTTAAATGCAGGCACCTTAAAAGTACCCGCGATTAATGTCAATGACGCAGTGACCAAATCAAAAAATGATAACAAATATGGCTGTCGTCATAGCCTAAACGATGCCATCAAACGTGGTACCGATATGCTGTTAGCGGGTCGTCGTGCACTTGTTATCGGTTATGGCGATGTGGGTAAAGGTTCTGCTCAAAGCTTACGTCAAGAAGGCATGGTAGTACGAGTGACGGAAGCCGATCCGATTTGTGGTATGCAAGCTTGTATGGATGGCTATGAATTGGTCTCGCCATTTGTGGAAGGTGACCCTGCCAAAGGCGTCAACAATACCCTCATGCAAGATACTGACTTGGTGGTCACTACCACTGGTAACTACCATGTCTGTAATAGCGATATGTTAAAAGCCTTAAAAGCCACGGCAGTGGTTTGTAATATTGGTCACTTTGATACCGAGATTGATACCCAGTTCATGCGTGACAACTGGAAATGGGTGGAAGTGAAGCCTCAAGTACACCAAGTCTATCGATCAGAAGATGAAAACGATTACTTGCTTTTATTGTCTGAAGGTCGTTTGGTCAATTTGGGCAATGCCACAGGTCACCCATCACGTATTATGGATGGCTCTTTTGCCAACCAAGTATTGGCACAAATGCATTTATTTAAAGAAAAATTTGCTGATTTGCCGGCGGACAAAAAAGCGGACAATTTATATGTCAAAGTATTGCCAAAAAAACTCGATGAAGAAGTGGCAGCAGCTATGGTCGCAGGCTTTAACGGGGTACTGACTAAATTGACGCAGCAGCAAGCCGATTATATCGGTGTGCCAGTTGAAGGTCCGTTCAAACCTGATAGCTATAAATACTAATAGCTAGAAATACTATTTGTTAAAGGTTCAATCAAAGTCATGCCTCGGTGCATGACTTTTTTTATGCCGTTTAACTCAATATTTATGCCAAAAAATTCAATTTTTTTACTGTTATACCCGTTATAATGGTGCTATTTTTTTAGCATTTTGGATACTTTCATGACCACCATGACAACGCCGTTTTCTTTTGAGTTTTTCCCCACCAAGACCGATGACGGTCAAACCAAATTATTGACAACCTTTGATGAATTAAATGCTTTAAAACCTCAATATTTTAGCGTCACGTATGGCGCAGGTGGGTCAACCCGTGAGCGCACCTTAGGCATTGTTAAGGCACTGAGTGAAAAAAGTGACACGCCCATTACCCCGCATTTATCCTGCATTGGCGATGATAAAGCCAAAATTGGCGAGTTATTGGATTATTATAAATCGTTAGGCATTAATCGCTTGGTGGCGTTGCGCGGTGATTTGCCATCAGGTATGGTAGGTCTTGGCGAGCTGCCGTTTGCTGTCGATTTGGTTAAATACATACGTGAGCATAGCGGTGATTATTTTCGTATCAAAGTCGCTGCTTATCCAGAAATGCACCCGCAAGCCAAAAGCTTTGATGCTGATATCCAAAACTTGCTCAATAAATACCACGCCGGCGCGACTGAAGCGATTACCCAGTTTTTCTACAACGCTGACAGCTATCTATATCTGCGTGATGCCCTTGCCAAAAAAGGGGTGACACAAGATGAGTTCCCGATTATCGCAGGCATTATGCCCATCACCAATGCGTCAAATTTGATTCGATTTGCCGATGGCTGTGGGGCAGATATTCCACGTTTCATCCGTAAACAGCTTGCTGACTATGGCGATGATAAAAAAGCCATTCGTCAATTTGGGTTTGAAGTGGTGGTCAACCTATGTGAGCGTTTGATTGCCGAAGGCGTACCGTCAATGCATTTTTACAGCATGAACCAAGTCAGCCCAAATAAACAACTGATTGAAGCGCTCGGTTTGGTTTAATTGCGTATAGAAATTACGCACTATCTGACAGCAAAAAAAATGAGCATGGCGATGTTAAACTGTCTGTTCAACATCGTAAAATTGGGGCATCGCAAAATAACGCTTATCTTAAAAAGCTTATCTGGAACAGTTTATCTTGAGCAGCTACTGTTCGGTAAAATTTTATGATGCGATTGCCCTGATGGTCGGATGCTTACCTAATTATGCTTGCCTAGTTAAATGTCGTCATACGTTAGGTTTGCGCCAATATTTTAACTTTGAAGTGTGACCAATCCCCACATTAAAGGTGTTGGTAGGATCTAGCTTTCGATAAAAATTGGCTAATGCTGGCTTAGCAACATATAAATGACCCACATTGTGTTCTGCGGGATATTCTGCTCTACGCTCGTCTAGCAGCTGCCACATCTGATGTTCAATATCCAGTGGATTAGTGCCTTTTTTGACAATGTAATCTTGGTGAAATACATGACAAAAAAAATGCCCATAATATAATTTATGTAACATATGTTGTTCGAGATCTGCGGGGATTTTTTCTACCCATTCTCTATCGTTACGTCGTAACGCAATATCCAATGCCACAATATCCTCAACCTCTGCTCGGTGGGTATCACGATATCGTATCGCCGCCCCGGCAACAGCAAAACGGTGTAAGAAAGCTTTGCGACCTTCTTCCTCCGTACAGGCAAAATACGAGCCAGTAGAATGAACGGCAAAATACTCATTTAAAAACTGCTGTGTCTGTTCTGCGCTTTGCTCATCTACTCGTAGAATCAAATGATGCTCAAAACGCTGATGAAACGCTAGCATGCGCCGCGGTAAATGACTGGGTAAGAAAAAGGTGATAGCTTGTAAAATTTGATCAGTCAGACCCCGTATTTTTATTTTCTCCAACCACCCGTCAATGCGATCTTTGAGGGCTAATGCTCTGGGTATATTCACCGTGCCAAAACGTTCAATAAACAAGAAGGTGTCTTTGCCATACTTTGCACCAATACTAAAAGCATCACGATGAATATATTCCCCAGCAATCGGCAAGCTGGGTAACGATGTCAGCAAATAACGACGTATCGCCGTTAAGTCATCATGGTCATTTGAGCCGATATAAAAAACCTTACTTTCAACTTTTTCAAAGGTGTCGAGTCGCACCGCAAACACACAGACTTTACCCGCTGAACCCGATGCTGCATATAATCGTGTCGGATCGGCATTGAATCTAGCAGGGCTGTCTGCATCGACTTGCTTAACGTCATGGGCATAACGATTGTCTGATGCCAGCTGAGTGGTTTGCGTGGTTATCTGACCGGTTTCATAGTCTTGTTTTTGCAGTCTGGTGAGTATCTCTTCGGCCGTGTTGCCTAAATCAATACCTAGATGATTAATCAATTCTAACTTACCCGATTCATTGACACGGGCATACAACGCCATTTCAGTATAAGCAGGTCCACGACGTACCAGTGCGCCACCTGAGTTGTTACACACCCCACCTAAAACTGAAGCGCCAATACATGATGACCCAATCACAGAATGCGGTTCACGATTATAAGGTTTTAAAGTACGTTCAAGATTATCCAAAGTTGCGCCTGGTAAACACACCACTTGTTTGCCATCTAAAATCACTTGGATGCCTTGTAGGCGCCGAGTACTCATAATGATGACTGGACGATCGTAGTCATCACCATAAGGAGTAGAGCCGCCTGTCAGTCCTGTATTGGCAGCTTGCATAATTACCACACAATCTGCCTCAATAATTGTTTGTAGTGCCTGCCACTGCTCAAGTAAAGTACCTGGACATACCACAGCCAACACTTTTCCCTCACCAAAACGTATGCCTTGTCGATAATGACGGGTATCTTGTTCATCGATGAGTACATAAGACTTCCCTACGATTTTCGTTAATTTATCGAGTGTTGGCTTATACTGTTTTAACATGATAAATATCCTTATTGATTAAATGAGTCATGAGGCTTTATTGGCGATTATATTGACTTGTTGATAGTTGAACCGGTCTGGTTTTATCAAAGGTAGGATTGTGTTCGATAGTATGGCTGCGCATGGCGTTAAGATGGTCAAGTGTGCGTTTACCATCGGTGGCTCGATTGTAGATGCGGTTATCGCTGATTTGTGCTATTAGATTTTTTATTAGGAGATTTTTTGCTACCAGATTTTGTGCTAGATGAGGCTTGGCATAGTGGCTAAGTATGTAGCTTTCTTGGGTTACCCGTAAACATTGGCAGTGGTCTAAGCGAGTGATGAGTTTTTGTTTCATCCCTTTATGCTACTATATTTTAATCAATTTACGCAAAAATTTATGCGCTTTGTATCAGCGCTCAATGTAAAAGGAGACTATTGAAGTCCCCTTTTTTACTGGTGTGAGTATGTTTTAGTTTGATGTTACATGGTTACATGGCAGCTGCGAAGATTGCTACGACTTGTTCATGATTTGCCTTGCGTGGGTTGGTGAGCATACAAGCATCGTTTTGGGCATTGGTTGCCATGATGGCAAGGTCTTCTTGTTTAACACCAAGCTCAGTGAGTCCTGTAGGAATACCTACCGATTGGGATAGCTCACGAATTGCATTGATGCCTGCTTTACCTGCTTCTGCTCGAGTCATGTCTTTGATGTCAATGCCCATAAATTGTGCAATATCTGCATAACGCTCAGGTGTTGAGATAAGGTTAAATTCACAGACGTGCGGTAACAAAATCGCATTACAAACACCATGTGGCAGATTGTAGAATCCACCTAACTGGTGCGCCATTGCATGTACATAACCTAGCGAGGCATTATTAAACGCCATGCCTGCTAAGTATTGAGCATAGCTCATAGCCTCACGCGCTTCAATGTTTTCGCCATTCGCTACAGCTTGACGCAGCCATTGTTGAATCATTCGAATGGCTTTTTCAGCACAAGCATCTGTAATCGGATTTGCAGCAGTCGATACATACGCCTCTACCGCATGGGTTAACGCATCCATACCTGTTGCCGCAGTTAAAGATGCAGGTTTAGCAGTCATCAGTCGAGGGTCATCAATAGCAATGAGTGGGGTACAACGCCAATCTACAATCGCCATTTTGACGTGGGTATCGGTATTGGTGATAATACAAAAACGTGTCATCTCTGATGCCGTGCCTGCCGTGGTATTGATAGCAATCAATGGCGTCATTGGCACTTTACTTTTATCAATACCTTCATAGTCACGGATATGACCACCGCCTGCGGTCACTAGACCAATCCCTTTTGCACAGTCATGTGACGAACCACCACCCAATGAGATGATAAAATCACAGCCGTTATCCTGATAAGCTGTGACGCCATCGTGGACATTTTTGTCAGTTGGATTTGGCTCTGCGCCTGCAAATACGTAGCTATCAATACCTTGTTCGCTTAAATGTTTAATGATAATGTCTGGAACACCTGCTTTGTTCAGCCCTTGGTCAGTTACAATAAGCGCTTTTTTAGCACCTAGGTCTTTGGCTTTTGAGCCTACTTCTTTGACACAGCCAGGTCCAAATAATGATACGCAGGGAATAAAAAAGCCACTGGTTTGATCGGAGATTTGCTTATAAGCCATGATTAAATTCCTTTTAATCTTTTATGGTTAAGGGTATATAGTAATTTTATTCGTACGCCTAGTTTTTTGTCATCATTACAACTAGATAAGATGTACTAATATATTTTTATAAAATATATTCTTATAAAATCACTATGACTTGATTTTAGTTCAGTCATCCAATGCGCTCTACCTACTATTAACCTACCTTAGTCAAAAAGTTACTCGAGTTGATGTTTTTTGAAAAAATAAAGCACGCTACTTGCCTCCCTCATGGCTTATGCTGTCAACCTTACAGCAAGACACTGCATAGCTTCCATCACGCAGCCTGACAGCAAAACCTTGAATCTCTACTGACTCCAATACGAAGCTTTCTTGTATCCGTTCACACAAAATTCATATTACTATTAAAATTGGTATTACCAATTTACAAAAAACCTGATAAATATCGCTGTTTTTTTGAAATTTAATTGAATTAAAGTGTAATATTCTTTATTATTTCACCAATTAATGACACTTCGACTATTTTGGTAATACCAATTATTTCACGGAGGAAATAATGATGCAACATTGGCAACAAATTTATGATCCCATGGGTAATATTTGGCTTTCAAGTGCCATTGCCCTTATCCCAATTATCTTCTTTTTTCTAGCCTTGGCGGTATTTCGTTTAAAAGGTAGTGTCGCAGGCACCATTACCGTTATTTTGGCGTTGCTTGTTGCTTTATTTTTATATCAAATGCCGGTGACATTAGCGCTATCATCCGCGATTTATGGATTCTTCTACGGACTTTGGCCCATCGCCTGGATTATTATCGGTGCGGTATTTTTATATAAAGTCACGGTAAAAACAGGGCAATTTGATATTATCCGCTCCAGTATTTTATCGCTGACCGAAGACCAACGCTTACAGATGTTATTGGTCGGGTTTGCCTTTGGTACTTTTTTGGAAGGCGCAGCAGGCTTTGGTGCGCCCGTGGCTATCACGGCGGCGTTATTGGTAGGATTAGGGTTTAAGCCTTTATATGCGGCTGGACTTTGCCTCATCGTCAATACTGCCCCTGTTGCCTTTGGTGCGATGGGAATTCCAATCATTGTGGCAGGACAAGTGTCTGGGGTAGAAACCCATGCCATCAGCCAAATGGTCGGACGTCAGTTGCCTTTTATTGTGCCGATTGTGTTAGTGTGGATTATGGCGATTATGGACGGGTGGCGCGGGGTTCGTGAAACCTTTCCAGCGATTGTGGTCGGTGGTGGGTCATTTGCCATTGCGCAGTTTTTGACCTCAAATTATATTGGACCTGAGTTGCCTGATATTACCGCTGCTATTGCCTCGTTAATTAGTTTGACGTTGCTATTTAAAGTGTGGCAGCCCAAGCATGTGTTCCGTTTTGAAAATCAAGTCGATAGCAAAAATCAGATGGGTGATACCACAAGCGTATCAGCACCGTTGCCAACTACCCATTACTCGCCCGCTCAAATCATCAAAGCTTGGATGCCGTTTGCCATTTTGACAGCGATGGTGTCGTTATGGAGTATTAAGCCGTTTAAAGATTTGTTTGTCAAAGGCAAAGATGGTCATCCTGATGGAGCGTTGGTCGATATGGTGATGAGTATCAATGTGCCGTATTTGCACAATACGGTACAAAAACTACCCCCAGTCGTCACCAAGATTACCGACTATGCGGCCATTTATAAATTTGATTGGTTCTCGGCAACAGGTACTGCGATCGTGCTCGCGGCGATTATCTCCATCGTGATGCTAAAAATGCGTCCTAAAGAAGCGTTATCGACGTTTGGCGAGACCGTTAAAGAACTACGCACCCCGATTTATTCTATTGGTATGGTGTTAGCGTTTGCGTTTATCGCCAATTATTCGGGGTTGTCTGCTACATTAGCGTTAGCATTGGCACACACGGGCAAAGCTTTTACCTTCTTTTCACCATTTTTGGGTTGGTTAGGGGTATTTTTGACAGGCTCAGACACGTCAGCCAATGCGTTATTTGCCGCCCTTCAAGCCACCACCGCTCAGCAAATTGGTGTGCCTGAGGTGTTGTTAGTGGCAGCCAATACTTCGGGTGGGGTGACCGGTAAAATGATTTCTCCCCAATCCATTGCCATTGCCTGTGCCGCCACAGGTTTGGTGGGTAAAGAGTCGGATTTGTTCAGATTTACCGTCAAACATAGTATTATTTTTACCATTATGATGGGCGCGCTCATTACGCTACAAGCGTATGTTGTGCCTTGGATGATTCCACACGGATAATGATGGGTAAGGTATGAAGGTCGCAACGCAGGTTATTGAACAATTAATTTCGCTAATAGACCGTGAAGGGCTAAAAAATGGCGATAGATTGCCTGCCGAGCGCCATTTGTGTGAGCGATTAGGCGTATCTCGTACCGCACTGCGTGAAGCGATACAGCAGATGAATAGTGTCGGTATTACCGAAAGTCGTATTGGGTCGGGAACGTTTGTCAAAGATGTGCAAAAAATTAAACAGAACCAACCCCTTGTGGCGCTGTCTGATAATCTGATATTACAGACCCTAACCCCCTTATTGGATGCTGATCCCCTGTATCGCCTAGATGTGCAAGAAGCAAGAATTGTACTAGAAGGCGGTACAGCCTGGTACGCTGCCCAAAGAGCCAGCAAACAAGACATTGAAAAAATCCGCTTTTACTACGAGCAGTTAGCAAACAGTCAGGCACATGGCGACACCGAACAAGCCGCTATTGCCGATGCCAATTTTCATTTAGCGATTGCTGAAGCTTCCCAAAATGCGGTATTGTTGCAGATGATGAAAAATGTTTTTCATCTACTGCGACATAACGTGGTATTAGCTCGGCGAAAAATTTACACGGAGCATTATGGCTTTGAAACCTTACATACGCAGCACATGGCGATGATGAATGCGATTATTGCGCGTGATAGTGAATTAGCTCGCAAAGCCGTGGGTGAGCATATTGAGTTTGTGATAAAACAGGTTGCCAAGATTGATGAGGCAACGGCTCGCAGACAGCGAGTTTCCCGGGTGGCCACTGATGCTTTTTAATACAGATGCCTGTTAATGCAGGCGCATTTTATAAACGTATTTTAGTGTAAACAGTTTTGAGTGCCAGTGGCTATTTTTACCATTAATAACATAGTTAAGATAGGGATATTATGATTATTTCTTCTGCCAATGATTACCGAGAAGCGGCTCGCCGCCGTCTTCCCCCCTTTTTATTCCACTACATTGATGGTGGGGCGTATGCAGAATACACCCTAAAACGTAATGTTGAAGACTTATCAAGTATTGCCTTACGTCAGCGGGTATTAAAAGACATGACGCAGCTTGATTTATCCACTGAGATTTTTGGTGAACAGCTGTCTTTGCCTGTGGCGCTCTCGCCGGTGGGTTTGACAGGGATGTATGCTCGCCGTGGTGAAGTCCAAGCAGCCATGGCTGCTGACAAAAAAGGTATTCCATTTACCATGTCAACGGTATCAGTCTGCCCTATCGAAGAAGTCACCCCAAAAATCAATCGCCCTATGTGGTTTCAGCTGTATGTGTTGCGTGACCGTAAGTTTATGCAAAATGTGCTGGAGCGTGCCAAAGCGGCAGGCTGCTCAACGCTGGTGTTTACCGTCGATATGCCTGTACCTGGGGCGAGATATCGCGATGCGCACTCTGGCATGAGTGGACCCAATGCCGCCATGCGTCGCTATCTACAAGCGTGCACCCATCCGCACTGGGCAATGAACGTGGGATTGCTAGGAAGACCCCATGACTTGGGTAATGTTTCTAAATATCTTGGTAAAGCGATTGGCTTAGAGGATTATATCGGTTGGCTCGGTAATAACTTTGATCCCTCGATTTCTTGGAAAGACTTAGAATGGATTCGTGATTTTTGGGATGGCGCTATGGTCATCAAAGGTATTCTTGACCCACAAGACGCCAAAGATGCAGTACGTTTTGGTGCTGATGGTATCGTGGTTTCCAATCATGGTGGGCGTCAGCTTGATGGGGTGATGTCAACCGCCACTGCCCTACCCAAAATTGCCGATGCTGTTAAAGGTGATATCAAAATCTTGGTCGATTCGGGTATCCGTAATGGCTTAGATGTGGTGAGAATGTTGGCATTGGGAGCGGATTTATGTATGTTAGGACGTGCATTTATCTATGCGTTAGCCGCCGATGGTGAGGCCGGGGTAACCAATTTACTCAACTTGATAGACAAAGAAATGCGCGTGGCAATGACATTGACCAGTGCAAACCGAATTCAAGATATCAATCGAGACTGTTTAGTAGATTTTAGTACTTTGACTTGATAGGCTGACAGTAAATAGTCAACTTTAGCGTCTTTTTGGGATTTTTTATTTTGGTAAATGCTAAGATTTTATGGCTAAACTACAAGTTTTTTAAACTAAGTACGCCACTAAGTACATTAAATTTATAAACTTCATGGCGCAATAACCGCTTATTGTGAGTGGTTGATTGAGCAAGTGTGAATTAATTAAATATTGACACTTTTTATTTTCGATAAAAAAACCGCTCTAGGAGAGCGGTTTTTGTTGTTTATGACCTATCAAATTCTAGAAGAAGCCCATCGGTTTTTCAGAATAGCTGACCAGTAAATTTTTGGTATTTTGGTAATGCTCTAGCATCATTTTGTGGTTTTCACGCCCAATGCCTGATTTCTTGTAACCACCAAATGCAGCATGGGCTGGATAAATGTGGTAACAGTTTGTCCATACTCGCCCAGCTTGAATAGCACGCCCTGCACGGTAAGCAGTATTGCCACTACGTGCCCACACGCCAGCACCTAAACCAAACATAGTATCATTGGCAATACGCATGGCATCATCAAAGTCCTTGAAGGTTGTCACAGATAATACTGGGCCAAAAATCTCTTCTTGAAAGATTTTCATATCATTATTGCCTTTAAAAATCGTCGGCTCGATATAATAACCTTCACCCACCTCATGTCTTGCATTACCACCGGTTAAAAGCTCGGCGCCTTCTTGTTTACCTGTAGCAATACAGCCTAAGATTTTGTCTTGTTGTTCCTGTGAGGCTTGCGCACCAATCATCGTTTCCGTATCCAATGGATGACCTGTTTTAATACGTTTTACCCGTTCTACGGCTTTGGCCAAAAAGGCATCGGCGATACTTTCATGCACTAAGGCTCTCGAAGGACAGGTACATATTTCACCTTGATTGAGCGCAAACATAGTAAAACCTTCAAGCGCTTTTTCTAGGTAATCATCCTCTTTATCCATAACATCGGCAAAGAAAATATTGGGTGATTTACCACCTAATTCTAAAGTAACTGGAATAATATTCTCTGTCGCATACTTCATAATAAGCTGACCGACAGGGGTTGAGCCAGTAAAGGCAATTTTTGAGATACGCGAGCTTCTAGCTAAATGGCTACCCACCTCTTCGCCATACCCATTCACGATATTTAAAATACCGGCTGGTAGCAAATCTTGAATCAATTCAACAAGCACCAATAAGCTCACAGGCGTCTGCTCGGCGGGTTTTAAGACAATGCAGTTACCCGCGGCTAGTGCAGGCGCTATTTTCCAGGTAGCCATTAAAATTGGAAAGTTCCAAGGAATGATTTGTCCAACCACACCTAAAGGCTCATGAAAGTGATAAGCGACAGTGTCATCATCAATGGGTGAAACACCACCTTCTTGCGCGCGGATTGCACCCGCAAAGTAGCGAAAATGGTCAATGGCAAGTGGTATATCCGCAGCTAAAGTTTCACGGATGGGTTTACCGTTTTCCCATGTTTCAGCTACCGCCAATAACTCAATATTTTGCTCAAGGCGATCTGCGATTTTTAATAATAGATTAGAGCGCTCTGTGGGTGAAGCCGCATTCCACTTAGTTTTAGCACTATGGGCAGCATCAAGTGCAAGTTCAATGTCTTCTGGACTTGATTTGGCGACTTTGGCGAAGGGCTTGCCGTTGACGGGTGAGATGTTATCAAAGTACTCACCTTTAACAGGCGCAACCCATTGGCCGCCAATAAAGTTGTCATACTTTTCTTTAAAATTGATTTTAGCACCGTCAGTATTAGGGTCAGCATAACGCATAATGACATTTCCTTTTGTCAGTTGGTAGATAAACTGCTTCATGCAGTTGGGGGTTTATAAATTCATATTATTACAGAAACGGTAGGTAAAAGGTAGGTGTTTAATTATTCTTTACAATACGCTAGGCACATTATACTATTGAGGATAGCTTATTTTAAAAACCAAGGATTGGTTAGTGAATTAGGATATTTTAAAATATGAATAAAAATAGACTGTTAGAGCAAAGGCATCGGATTGATAAGAGGCGTTTTAACATTACCTTTACCGATAATAATGCAGATCTTATCCAACAAAGTATTGTCCAGTCATGGCACCGCTCAGACAGTGCTAACATTCCAACTGAGCGCCAACAAGCACCCATTAACGCCACCAAAAGCGAGCAATCCTATTATCTAAAAAAAGCCTTAGGCTATTGTCAAAATCAATTACAACATATCACCTTGCAATCCTCCATGGTGATGGCTGTGGCTGATATCGGTAGTACGATTATCTGGACGACTGCCAGTAAGTCTATGCAAAAAGCGGCAGAAGCGGTTAACTTCATCGAAGGCGGATGCTGGGGGGAAAGCCAAGTTGGCACAAATGCGCTCGCTTTATCGCTAAAAACGCAGCAATCAACTTGTGTTTTTTCCAATGAACATTATATGCCTTCGGTTCATGAATGGGTCTGTTACGCCACGCCTATCATTGAACCGCATACCAAGCAGGTCATTGGCGTACTGGATTTATCGACCACTTGGCAGAATCACAATAATTTTGGCATATTTGCTGCTGAACGCTGTGCCAGTATTTTACAATCCGCTTTGAATGAGTGCCAAAGACACTATCTGTATATTCAAGGATTTAATGAACCCAGCGTCATATTCAATGGCAAAATCTTGCGGCTGACCCCTCGGCAAGTCGAGATATTGACAGTGTTAGCACTTTGTCCCCAAGGCATGAGCTTAGATGCCTTACACCAAGCGATCTATGGTGAGCGTAAAGTGTCACAAGGTACGCTGAAGACTGAAATGTCGCAGTTACGTGACACGCTTACTGGTTTATTGGGTTCTTGTCCGTACCGACTGTTAATGCCTATTGATGGTGATTTTTTACGGGTCGAACAATCATTAAATGCTGGTTATTTAGAAGCGGCCATCAAATTGTATACCGGCATATTTTTTAGCAAAACTGAAAGCCCTTTTTTATGCACTTGGCGCACCTGTTTAGAAGCTCGCTTGAGCCAAGCCATTTATCATTCAGATCAGGTTGACTTGTTACTCATGCATTTGTCAAATTGCCCCGATGCTAGCGATGCGATAGAAAGGTTGATTGAATTAATGCCAGATAACCTCTCGATTCACCAACATTTAGAGGTGCTGTCAAATCGGTAACTATCAATTTTTGCTTCACCATCAATTTTCCCCTAATCATGAATTTTTCGTTGAAAAAGCCGTTGTAAGACTTTTTCGATATGGGTGATACCCCTACCACACCGTTGGTTGTGTGTGTTCTTGATTTCTTATTACCCTGTCTAGCCGCTGTCCGTGCAAACATTGCTGCAATACCATCGACCTATCAAAATAAAAATAGATGATGCCTCTATGCACTTTTGGGTGGTAATGCTTGTGTATTTTTTAACGCTAGTTTTGATGAGCTAAAACCTATTTGTGCAACTGAGCATTCAAGACATCGTAGTGATGTTGGCTTGTTATATTACTATTTTTATATATTTTCCAATACGTTAGCTAATAACCTGCATCAAACTTGATTGGCTTCATTTTATGATAGATAGGTGGCTGTAGAGATTGGGGCATTTTAATAGTTGCGCGTATCGGGATATTTTGGTTTGTGTCATAAGCATAGAAATTATCGAAAAAACACAAAATATTATGATAATATTGCCCCCTTGTTAAATGACCATGTAAAGGATTACAACTATGTTAGCGCTGTTTGGATTATTAATTGTGATCGGGTTTATGATACTTATCATGACCCGCAAAGCGTCCCCTTTTACCTCTCTTATTTTAGTGCCTTTAATTATTGGTGTTATCGCTGGAGCAATAAACCAGTGGGGGTTTTCTGCACTTGATATTCCTAAATATGCTATTGCTGGGATGATTAGCGATGCCGATTTAAAAATTAAAGGTGTTGCAGGTACAGCACTTATGCTGTTATTTGCGATTTTATACTTTGGTTTAATGCTGAGTGCTGGATTGTTTCAGCCATTGGTCAATTTTATTGTCCGAGCAGTCAAGGGCGACCCTTTAAAAGTCTTGGTGGGCACAGCGATTCTTGCACTAGGTATTTCAGTTGATGGCGATGGATCGACGACGACCCTTGTTGTCTGTTCAGCCCTGCTACCTGTGTATCGCAAATTGAATATGAAAATGATGGATTTGGCAGTATTAATTGTCTTAGCAAACTCTATCATGAATTTATTACCTTGGGGAGGACCCACCGCACGTATCATCACAGCGCTGCATGTTGATGAGGGGGAGTTATTACGTGCAATCATGCCGGGGATGATTATCGCCGCCATATGGGTCATTGCTGTGGCTGTCATACGGGGGTTAGCAGAGAGAAAACGACTGGGTATCACCAATCTAAACACAGACGGTATGGTACATCTAATCGATACACCACACGAGGACGATGCTAAATTTACTAGACCCCATCTCATTTGGTTCAATTTTGGCTTGACGCTGCTAGTCATGATTGAACTTATTTTTGGTGGTATGTGGTTTCTACCAAAGGTAAATTCAGCATTGATTTTTGCGATTGCGTTGGCTGTTGCCTTAATGGCTAATTACCCGAAACAAGCCGATCAACGTGAAATTATTGAAAAATATGGCTCATCAGCTGTACAAGTAATTTTCATGGTACTGGCAGCGGGGGTGTTTATGGGGATTTTATCTGGCACAGGTATGAGTCACGCCATGGGTGAAGCCCTAGCGACTTGGATTCCAGAGCGATTTGGTAATCACTGGCCGTTGATTGTCGCCTTGATCTCTGTACCTGGTACGTTTTTGCTAAGTAATGATGCTTTTTATTTGGGCGTGTTGCCGGTATTAAACCAAGTTGGGATAAAATATGGTTTTAGCTCAATGGATATCGCGATTGCTTCAACCGCTGGTCAAGCATTTCATTTATTAAGTCCATTGGTTGGATTTATCTATCTATTGCTGCATATTACAGGCGTTGAGATGGGTAAATGGCAGATTCAATCAGCCAAATGGGCGATTGGGATTTTTGCAGCATTTTCCTTAGCGATATTCACAATCGGTGGTGTGCCACTTTAACACCCTATCATCAGGTATTTTAAGTATACGATTTTGGCAATCATTATAAATTTACGCTTTATACAAGCGTCTAAAAACGAAATTTTTTAGACGCTTTTTTATCGAAAATTTATAGTACGTAAATTCTGTGACAATTAACGTTCCTATTATTATCATTATCACTCATAGCATTAGAAGGCTTGCGATTTCAAGCCTTTTTTCTTGGGTCAAAAGTGCTACAATGTGACAAAAAATTTTGAGACCTTTATGAATAACGCGTTATGGCTTCCTTGCACACAGATGCAAGCCCTTGAAAACAATCCCCCACTCCACCTCGTCAAAGCTCAAGGCAATCAATTATATGATCAGCACGGTAACGCCTATTACGATATGATTAGCTCATGGTGGGTCAATTTACATGGACATTGCCATCCTTTTATTAACGAAAAAATAAAACAGCAGCTCGATACGCTTGAGCATACTTTAATCGCTAGTGTCACTCACCCGCCGATTTTGACGCTTGCAGAAAAATTGGTTGCCATCACGCCCAAATCATTCACCAAAGCTTTTTTTGCCGACAGTGGCTCAGGGGCGGTGGAAGTCGCGCTTAAAATGAGTTTGCAGTACTGGCAGCAATCAGGGCAAACGCAAAAAACCAAATTTATCTCATTGGAACACGGTTATCACGGTGAAACCGTTGGCAGTCTTGCGGTGACAGATATCCCGCTGTTTAGCGAGCAATACAAAGATTTGATTGTCAGTCAAATTCGTATTCCTTCCCCCGCGCATATTTTCAGCTCTGACGCTATCGCAGCGCAGCTTTATGAGCAAAAAAGCTTGAATGCACTAGAACGCATCTTGGCAGAAAAATCCCGCGATATCTGTGCGATTATCCTTGAACCTTTGGTACAAGGGGCGGCTGGCATGGCGATGTATTCTGCTAATTATTTGCTTGGCGTTGCCAAACTTGCGCACCATTATCACATCCACGTGATATATGATGAGATTGCCGTGGGTTTTGGTCGTACAGGTACTATGTTTGCGGTAGAGCAAATGCTGGCGTTGGCAGATGCGGATAAACAAGACGATTATTGCCCTGACTTTATCTGTCTGTCAAAAGGTCTAACGGCAGGCTATCTGCCAATGTCTTGCGTCATGACAACCGATGATGTTTATCAAGCATTTTATGATGACAAAGTGGAAAAAGGCTTTCTACATTCGCATAGTTTTACTGGCAACCCATTGGCTTGTAGCGCGGCTTTGGCATCGCTTGAACTGTTTGAACGCGATAATGTCTTGCTACACAACCAATCCCTTATCCAAGCGATGGCGCATGGCTTGCAGCAACTATCTGATGCCAATTTGCCCATAAAGTTTGTACGTCAAACCGGCATGATTGCGGCTTTTACCTTGGATTTTTCTCAAAATTTGGGCAAAGCTTTTGCCAATTTATGCCTTGATCGAGGCGTGATGATTCGTCCGATTGGCAACCATGTTTATCTTATTCCGCCTTATTGCACCACCCCAGCAGAAATTCAGCAAATCTTTGGTATATTAAATCATTGTTTGCAAAAGCTTTGTGATAATCTCTCAAAAATACCTAAAGACTCGTTGCAAGCCATTGATTTGCCTTAACGCCTTTACTAACGCCTCATGAAAGTTACTGACTAATTAACTAATTAATTATAAATAAATGTTTGTTATTATAATTCATCGTCAAAAGTCAGGATTTGTTACAAAGGTTCAATTCTTACGGTATTATAAAAAATTGTATTAGAATTCACAGCTTATGCCTACATGGCTAATATTTAACGTATAATTCATGAGATTATCGTCAAAAAATATTTAACTTTTGTAGGCATTTTAACCAACTTAGCTTAACTTAATCGTGAAACTTACTTAGATGATTTATGCGTAGATTTTTTTATAACCAACCAAATTCGCTAAAAGTTGGCAGCACTGTGCCTTTGACCGAAGAGATTTTTCATCATTGGTGTAAAGTGTTAAGAGCAAGTATGGGTGAACAAGCGTTGTTTTTTGATGGTCAAGGTGGTGAATATACCGTCACTTTAACGGATGTCACTAAAAAACAAGCGCTCGTTACCCTCAACGATTTTAATCCAATCAATCGAGCTTTACCATTTACTGTCAACATTGCCTTGGTTATGAGCCGTGGCGAGCGCATGGATTATGCCATTCAAAAAGCCACAGAACTTGGGGTGTCATCGATTCAACTGCTCACAAGCCAACATGGTGAAGTACGCCTAAAAGCAGACCAAGCCGATAAAAAGCTCGCCCACTGGCAGCAGGTTGCGGTATCGGCTTGTGAACAATGTGGGCTTAATATTGTGCCAACATTGCTGTCACCAAAAGCTTTTAGCGACTGGATTGATGAACCAGCAGGCGTGCCCACTTCTAGCGACGTGACCAAATTAATTTTAGCCGTGCCTCCTGATGACAGTGGCGTAGCGACACCTTGCAATCAAATTCAAGCTGATGACATTGAACATAACGACATTGAGCATAACGATATTGAACCCATCACGCCCTATACCCCATATCCCAACCCACTACCCCATATAACAAACCAGTTTAGACAGTGTTCTTTAGCCCAATTTTGGTTACTCATTGGCGCCGAAGGTGGATTTTCAGAGCAAGAAGTAACGCATGCTATCGAGCGAGGTTTTATGCCTTGGCAAATTGGCGAGCGTGTGCTACGAACTGAGACAGCCCCTGTCGTCGCATTGTCTTCATTGTTAACGCTACATCAAACTTTGACCCTTGCACAGGAATAATCATGCCACCGAATAACAAATCAGTCATGCCAATAGACCCTCGTGATTGCTGTGTGGGTGCTAATAAGCTGTGTCATGGTGATTTACGTGAGTATGGGTTTATTGTCGATAGCCATTTTTTTGATCAACAAATTTCGCTTGAACATCAAAATGCGATGTTTGCCTCGGTTTTTTCAAAAATCCATGATGGCATTTTTATGCTTGATGAACAGCTACGTTTTATCTGTGTCAATCAGCAATTTTTAAACATTACCGCCTTGCCACGCGATCAGGTGATAGGTAGCCCGTTTTATTTTTATGCGTATAAGACCTACGCCCCACACTTACAGCAAGCGATTGCCGCTATCATTACCAAACTGGATAATCGACAATCAATTTCGACCAATTTGGTGCTTTCTTATTACAATTCACCTGAAGTGGCGGTTTGGCTAGATATCTGCGTGTGTGAAGTCGATGATAATCGGGTGGTGTATGTCGGGTTACTCACCAATTTAACCAAAAAAGATGCGCAGCTTAGCCATACCTTACATCTATACAATTATGATGAATTAACGGGTCTACCCAATTACGATAGCTTTTATGAAAAATTAAAAAGCTGTATTGGCTATTACCAGGCAGCCGATAATCAGCGCGAGTGTATGGGGGTATTGCTACGCATCAATATTGACAAATTGCAGTCTTTTAACATCAGCCTTGGCATTGAAAATACCAATACGCTGATTCAAGGTTTTGTCAAACGGGTAAAATCCTTAAAAATTTCGGGTGCCAGTTTAGTCACTTTTTCGCGGTTTGGGGGTGATAGTTTTGCGGCGATGATTTCGGTACAACACCTTGATGCCGCGCATCACTACGTGGCAGCGCTCAAACAGTTATTTGACTTACCTTTTAGCATTGATGACCAATCAATTTATCTAAGGCTGTCGATTGGCGCATCGGTTTTCCCCACTCATACCAATGATGCTCAGACATTGCTATTACAAGCAGACACGGCGTTAAAACATGCGCGGCTCATCAGTGATGAAGATTGTGTTTGGTATGATGCCAACCAGCAAAAAGGCAATTTTAAGGACATTCATTTGCTCAGTGCCTTTAAAAATGCGTTATTAAAACAGCAAATTTTGCCCTATTTTCAGCCTAAGTTAGAGTTTGCACAGCCCGACTTGCCGATGTTTGAAGCACTGGTGCGCTGGGAGCACCCCACCCTTGGACTCCTCTATCCCAACGATTTTTTGGCGGAGGTGCTCGATAAGTCATCGCAGGCGCTATTTGAAAAAATTGTTTTAGCTTGTATTGAGCAGATTTTGACATGGCGTGAGATAGGCTATAACTGCCTCATCTGTATCAATATTGATACTCGTCAATTAATTAGTGAAAAATTTATTGCGTTTATTGAAGGGACGATACAGCAATATAGTTGGCTTGCCCAATTGATTAGCTTTGAAATCACGGAAGTCTGCAAAATTCATGATGAATTTAAAGCGCAAGCGATGCTAGCAAAACTGCGCCAGTATGGTTTTACCATATCGATTGATGACTTTGGTACAGGCTTTGCCGCGATGCAATATTTGATTAAATATCCGATTGATGTGCTTAAAATTGACCGCTTATTTATCACCAATATTTTACAAGACCCAAAAAAACAAGTGATTGTCAAATCAGTGATTGAGATGGCGCACTCGTTATCCATGCAAGCATTGGCTGAGGGCGTCTCAAACCGTGAAGAAATCGAATATCTGCATAGTCTTGGTTGTGATTCGATTCAAGGCTTTGGGTTTGGTAAACCCATGTCTAGTCAAGATACCACAGAGTGGCTCAAAGCCAACTATAAACCAAACTATTTGCTATAAGTTTTAATTTGACCAATTAGATTTTTTTATGACCCTATAGTCATGTTAGTACCTTGTCACCTTTGCCAAATTTTCCTATCTTAGGAATATAAAACCTTAATAATGGGGTAGGTTTTTTTGTCTTTTTAAAAACAGCAATCAAGGAAATATTATGCAATATAAAGCGCCGCTTCGTGATATGAAATTTGTCATGCATGAGTTGTTAAAATTTGAAGATCACTACAAATCCATTCCTAGCTATGCGCATACGGATAGGGAAACGATCGATAGTTTCATAGAAGCAGGTGCAAGCTTCTCAGAAGCAGAGTTGTCACCCCTCAACCGTTCAGGCGATGAAGAAGGCTGTCGTTTTGAAAATGGTAATGTGTATACCCCAAAAGGCTTTAAAGAAGCCTATAAACAATACTGTGAATTAGGCTTTCCTTCTTTATGTGCCGATGAAGAGTTTGGCGGTCAAGGCATGCCATTGTCATTAGGCTCAGCGGTCAACGAAATGGTAGGTACCGCTAACTGGTCTTTCTCAATGTACCCAGGTCTATCTGAAGGCGCCATCCGTACGCTTGAGCACCACGGTAGCGATGAACAAAAACAAAAATATTTGTTAAAACTCGTCAGTGGTGAGTGGACAGGTACCATGTGTCTAACCGAAGCGCATGCTGGTTCTGACCTAGGGATTATCCGCAGCAAAGCTGAACCTAATGAAGATGGTTCATACGCTATCACCGGTCAAAAAATCTTTATCTCAGCGGGCGAACACGACATGGCAGACAACATTGTCCATATCGTACTAGCGCGTTTACCGGGTGCGCCAGCAGGCACCAAAGGTATCTCATTATTCATCGTACCAAAATTCAATGTCAACGAAGATGGCTCTATCGGTGAGCGTAACACCGTTACCTGTGGTTCGATTGAACACAAAATGGGTATCAAAGCCTCTGCAACTGCGGTACTTAACTTTGATAAAGCCAAAGGCTACTTGATTGGACCTGAAAACAAAGGTCTAAACTGTATGTTTACCTTTATGAATACCGCCCGTATTGGTACCGCAATTCAAGGTCTAACTGCGGCTGAATTGGCTTTCCAAGGTGGCTTAAGCTACGCTAAAGAACGTCTTGCGATGCGTGCATTAAGCGGTGCAAAAGCGCCAGAACAAGCCGCTGACCCAATCATCGTCCATCCAGCAGTGCGCAACATGGTATTAACTTGTAAAGCGTTTGCTGAAGGTGGCCGTGCGCTAGTCTACTATCTATCACAATTCTCTGATGTGGTAACTAAAGGTGAAGGCGAATCACAAGCTTACGCTGACCAGATGTTGTCTTTTTTAACACCAATTGCCAAAGCCTTCTTAACTGAAACAGGTTATGAAGCAGCCAATCACGGTGTGCAAGTATATGGTGGTCACGGCTTTATCCGTGAATGGGGCATGGAACAAAACGTACGTGATACGCGTATTGCTTGTCTATACGAAGGCACCACTGAAATCCAATCACTTGACTTGTTAGGCCGTAAAGTATTGGGTTCACAAGGTAAAATGCTAGCTAACTTTAGCAAAGTCATTTATCAATTCTGTGAAGAAAACAAAGACAATGATGCGATGGGTGAATTCATTCGTCCACTAGCACGTTTGAATAAAGAATGGGGCGATTTGACCGCTCGCATTGGTATGCAAGCCAATGAAAACCCTGATGCAGTGGGTGCAGCGGCCGTTGACTACATGTACTATAGTGGCTACATCACCCTAGCTTACCTATGGGCGCGTATGGCGTTAGTCGCGCAACAAGCGCTCCAAGGCGACACCACTGAGACCAAATTCTATCAAGCCAAAATCAAAACCGCTCAGTTCTACTTTGCAAAACTATTGCCTCGCACCTTAACTTACGTCAAACGTATTGATACAGGTCTCGAGCCATACATGAACATGGACGTTGACGAATTCCAATTCTAATTTTTTACTAAGCTATCCAGTGTAGTAATAAAATTATGATAGAATCATTGATAGTTTAATTCTTTATTCAATCCTTAGGTAGCAAAAGCTGTCTAAGGATTTGTCTCATTTCGAAGTACGAGCTAACCCATAAAAGGAAATAATATGCCTATTTATAATGCGCCAATTCAAGACATGAAATTCATCTTAAATGATGTATTCAATGCAGCCGATTTTTGGCAAAAAAATGAACAGTTAGCCCATGTTGACAGTGACACGGTCAATATGATTTTAGAAGAAATGTCAAAATTTGCTAAAAACACGTTACTGCCCATCAACCGCTCGGGTGATGAAGAAGCGGCACAATATCTGGGTGAAGGCAAAGTAAAAACCCCAACTGGTTTTAAAGCAGCATTTGACGAATACGCACAAGGCGGCTGGATTGGTTTGGGCGGCGATCCAAATCATGGCGGTCAAGGCATGCCAAAAATGGTGACTATGCTCGCTGAAGAGATGGTATTTACCGCCAACCAATCATTTGCGCTCTATCCAAACCTATCGGGTGGTGCGTGCATGTGTATCTACAACGCAGGCTCTGAAGAACAAAAACAAACCTACCTAGAAAAAATCTACTCAGGTGAGTGGACAGGTACGATGTGTTTGACCGAACCCCACGCAGGTACGGATTTGGGTATCATCAAAACCAAAGCAGTGCCAAACGAAGACGGTAGCTACAATATTACAGGTACCAAAATCTTTATCACCGCAGGTGAACATGACTTAGCGGACAACATCATCCATTTGGTATTGGCAAAAACCCCCGATGCCCCAGCAGGCTCTAAAGGGATTTCATTGTTTATCGTACCCAAATTCCATGTGAATGCGGATGGCTCATTGGGCGAGCGTAACGCGGTAAGCTGCGGCTCTATCGAGCATAAAATGGGTATCAAAGCGTCGGCCACTTGCGTCATGAACTTTGATGGTGCCAAAGGCTTTATGGTAGGCGCAGAAAATACCGGTCTTGCGTCCATGTTTATCATGATGAACTATGAGCGTTTGACGATGGGGTTACAAGGTATCGGTGGCGCTGAGTTGGCTTATCAAAACGCCACAGCTTATACCCTTGACCGTATCCAAGGCCGCGCCGATAGCGGTATTCAAGAGCCAAACAAAGCCGCTGACCCAATCGTATTTCATGCCGACGTTCGCCGTATGCTGTTAAACGCTAAAACTATCAGTGAAGCCTCACGCTGCTTTGCGATGTATGTCGCCAAACAGCTTGATACCAACAAATATACCGATGATGCTGCAGCAAGAAAAGCGGCTGATGACCGCGTTGCTCTTTTGACGCCCGTTGCTAAAGCATTCTTAACCGACCGTGGTCTTGAAGCGTCAATTGATGCCCAGCAATGCTTTGGTGGTCATGGTTATATCCGTGAATGGGGAATGGAACAAATCGTACGTGATACCCGTATCTCGCAAATTTATGAAGGGACCAATGGTATCCAATCACTTGACTTGTTGGGTCGTAAAGTGGTGAAAAACGGCGGTGCGTTTGTGACAACGTATGTTCAAGAAATGCGTGATTTTGCCAATAACATGAAAGCAGACCATGCCATCAAACAAGCGATTTTAACATCAGCGGATAAACTTGAAGACTTAACTAAAGCGGTGGTAGCGGCGGCAGCGGTCAACAAAGACGAAATCAATGGCTGTGCGGTTGATTACTTACAAGCCTTTGGTTATGTCAGCTTTGCTTATATGTTTGGCCTGATGGTTGAAGCCGCAAATGGCAAAGAAGGCGATTTCTATGCCAACAAAGCAAAATTAGCAGACTACTATGTCGGTCGTATGTTGCCACGCTTAGATGCGCATATTGCGATGGTAAAAGCAACAAGCCAACCCATCACAGCGTTTGACCGCGATTATTTTGCGTCAACCATTGCTTAATCCCTACTTAAATACAAAAAAATCGGCGCTAGTAGCCGATTTTTTTATAGATTAACATGTTAGCGAAGCATATCGTCATCGTCATCTGCTAACGATTCATCTTCATCAAAATCAAAGTCTTCATATTCATAATCCGCTGAGTCGTTTTCTTCAACGACAGCAACGCACTCTTCATATAACTCAAAGATATATTCTTTGATATCACTTTCTTGCTGGTGTTTATTTGGCGTGAGTTTGGCTTCTTCTTCATAGACAAATTTTGCCAAATTTAGCGCGACATAGTTATTACTTAGTTCAATCATGGTGTTATCCTTCTTATGTGCGGTATTATTATGTTAAAACGATAGCGATAGTGCATCGTTAGTATGACATATTCAAAAATAGAAAGCTTAAAGCAGTTGTAAGCTCGTGTAAAATTCGAACTTTTAACAATTTGTCGCCATAAACTATAAAACCCACCGAAGTGGGTCTATATGACTGCTTACTGCTTATCGTTTGCCATTTACGCTTTGGGTAAAGTCACGCCCATTTGACCTTGGTACTTACCACCACGGTCTTTGTAGGAAGTTTCGCACACATCATCGGCATCACTTTGGAAAAATAGCATTTGCGCCACGCCCTCGCCGGCATAGATACGCGCCGGTAAGTTGGTGGTATTACTAAACTCTAAGGTCACATGCCCTTCCCATTCTGGCTCAAGCGGCGTGACATTGACGATAATACCGCAGCGCGCATAGGTAGATTTCCCCAAACAAATGGTCAATACATCACGGGGAATACGAAAATACTCGACAGTACGAGCCAAGGCAAATGAGTTGGGCGGGATGATACATTCATCGCCCACGATATCAATAAAGCTACGCTCATCAAAGTTTTTTGGGTCAACGATGGCAGAATGGACATTGGTAAATACTTTAAATTCGCGCGCACAGCGGACATCATAACCATAGCTTGAGGTGCCGTAGCTGACCAATTTTTGTCCTTGTTCGCCCACACGTACTTGACCTGCTTCAAATGGCTCAATCATGCCATGCTCTTGTGCCATTTGGCGTATCCAGCGGTCGGATTTGATCGACATTTTGTTTCCTCAAATTTCAAATTTAGGCAGAATTATACTGTAATTTGCTACACATAGGCGAAAAAAAACGGCTTTCGAGTGAGAGCCGTTTTTTTTTGGTGAGAAAATTAACTCATACGCAATTTATCAAAGGTCAATTTATCTTGGGCATCGACATCCACTTTGATGGTATCACCCGCCACAAACTCACCCGATAACAATTTGACTGATAGCGGATTTTCGATTTCTTGCTGGATGGCGCGTTTTAGCGGTCTTGCACCATACACAGGGTCATAACCCACAGCGACCAATTGACTCATGGCTTCATCTGACAATACAATATTCATGTCACGCTCTTGAAGACGTTTGCGTAAACGTGATAGTTGAATATCTGCAATACCCGCCATTTGTTCTTGTCCTAATGGATGGAACACCACGATTTCATCGATACGGTTGACAAACTCTGGGCGGAAATGCTGATTGACTGAATTCATCACTGCCGCTTTGATTTCTTCGTAGCTATCGCCTGCCATCTCTTGGATTTTATGCGAACCAAGGTTTGAGGTCATGATAATGACGGTGTTTTTAAAGTCCACAACGCGACCTTGGCTGTCGGTCAAGCGACCATCGTCTAGCACTTGCAGTAGGATGTTAAACACATCAGGATGCGCTTTTTCTACTTCATCAAACAATACCACGCTATAGGGTCGACGGCGTACTGCTTCGGTCAATACCCCACCTTCTTCATAACCCACGTAGCCTGGGGGTGCGCCGACAAGACGGCTGACACTGTGTTTTTCCATAAATTCAGACATATCAATACGAATCATGGCATTTTCATCATCAAACAAGAAACTTGCCAATGATTTGGTCAATTCAGTTTTACCCACGCCTGTCGGACCTAGGAACAAGAACGAACCGCTAGGACGATTGGGGTCAGACAGCCCTGCACGACTACGGCGCACCGCATTGGCGACTGCTTGTACCGCTTCATCTTGACCGACTACGCGCTCATGCAATTTTTCTTCCATGTGCAGCATTTTTTCACGTTCGCCTTGCATCATTTTGGTCACAGGGATGCCCGTTGCAGCGGCAACGACTTCAGCGATTTCGTTTTCGGTGACTTTATTACGTAGCAGTTTGACGCTTGGCGCTTCGCCTGCTTGCTCTTTTTGCTCAGCCAAGTCAGAGTCTTTAATACGTTTTTCCAGTTGTGGAATGGTCTCGTATTGCAGTTTTGACATGGTCTCGTAGTCACCTTCACGCTGGGCTTTTTCATAGGCGATACGCGCTTTATCAAGCTCGTCTTTGAGCTGTTGGCTACCTTTAACAAGGGCTTTTTCTGCTTGCCAAATTTCGTTTAAATCTGCGTATTCTTTTTCAAGCTCGCTGATTTGGGTGTCGAGCAGTTTTAGCTGTGATTTTGCGCCTTCGTCATCTTCATGCTTTAAGGTTTCACGTTGCATTTTGAGCTGAATCAAACGGCTGTCTAATTTGCCCAAGGCTTCTGGTTTACTATCAAGTTCCATTTTTAGACGGCTAGCCGCTTCATCCACCAAGTCAATGGCTTTGTCAGGTAGCATACGGTCAGTGATATAACGGTTACTCATCCGCGCCGCAGCAATAATTGCACTGTCTTGGATATCAACCCCATGATGCAGTTCATAGCGCTCTTTTAGACCGCGCAGAATAGCAATGGTATCTTCCACAGTAGGCTCATCAACCAATACTTTTTGAAAACGACGCTCAAGGGCGGCATCTTTTTCGATATATTGGCGGTATTCATCAAGGGTAGTCGCACCCACGCAGTGCAGCTCACCACGCGCTAACGCAGGTTTGAGCATATTACCCGCATCCATCGCGCCATCGGCTTTACCGGCACCGACCATGGTATGAATTTCATCAATAAATAAAATAACTTGCCCTTCGCTTTTTGCTAAGTCGTTAAGTACCGCTTTTAGGCGTTCTTCAAACTCACCACGGAATTTTGCCCCCGCAATCAGTGCCCCTAAATCAAGCGATAATACACGTTTGTTGCGCAAGCCTTCTGGCACGTCACCATTGACGATTTTTTGTGCCAATCCTTCGACAATGGCAGTTTTACCCACGCCCGGCTCACCAATGAGCACCGGGTTGTTTTTGGTACGGCGTGACAATACTTGAATGGTACGGCGGATTTCGTCATCGCGCCCAATGACGGGGTCAAGTTTGCCCGATTCGGCACGTGCGGTTAAATCGATGGTATATTTGTTTAAGGCATCACGTTGGTCTTCGCTATTTTGTGTATCCACTTTATCACCCCCACGAATAAAATTAATGACTTGTCTTAGTTTTGGCTCATTGACCCCTGCTTTTGCAAGCAGTTTTGCGGTGTCGCCCGTCTCTGCTAGGGCAACTAGCACCCAGTCAGTAGATAAGAACTGATCGCCCGCTTTTTGCGCGTGGCGCTCTGCTAGATTTAAAATCTTAGCCGTATTTGGGCTGAGATTGACATCACCTGTGGGTGTACCAATCACCGCTTGGTTGTTGAGCGATTGTTGCACGTCTGTTTTTAACTGATTTAAGTTTGCGCCTGCCTGTTCATACACATTGGCATTACTCGGTTCATTGAGTAGCACTGACAATAAGTGAATCGGCTCAATCGCGGTATGATCACGAGTGACAGCGAGCGTTTGTGCCTGCTGAACCGCGTTTTGTAAGGCATTGGTAAATTTATCAAATTGCATTATTATTTTTCCTTTTAGCTTTTAACTAATTAGCTTTGAACTAAAATTGATATGGTGTTTTGATAAATCGTTTCAATATCCACCTTTAAAATTTTTTAATTGTCAATGGTTATTTTCTTGATACTGGGATGTATGTTTGTTCTCAACCATCACTTGGTTCAATAGCTTTTAGAACTCATCATGTTACCTGTCAAAAATTGACAATAAAAATGTAGATAAAGTCATAAATCAACAAATTTTCGCTTATCGTATAACTTCCAAAGGGATACACCTAATCAGTTTTACTGAGTGAATTTAATGACTGAGTTTTTGTTGTTGGCTGATATTTATTTCCTTTAGTAGCGTTGTAGCGGCTTGATTTTTATTAGCCGCCTTGAGCATTATTTTTTAAAAAAATTACGCCAACTAAAGTTTAAGCCATAGCTAAAAATCGATACTAAAATTTTATGGACAATTATTAAAATTATATAATATTTTCAATGGGTTATTGTAAGGCAGCTTACATTACATTAACCTATCTACTACATGAATAGACAACAACCGTGCATGGCGCATGTTACTCTGCAAAACGTCAAATGATAACGCCACATAACATATCAGTTCAGTGGCGCTGCTTTATTTGGTCGAATAACAATAACAGCAAAACAACAACCAGGAGTAATACCCATGCGTGCATTAACCTATCACGGTGCTAAAGATGTTCGAGTCGACAATGTTCCCGACCCACAATTACAAGCCAAAGATGATATTATCTTAAAAGTTACCGCTACCGCCATTTGTGGCTCGGACTTACATTTATACCGTGGCAAAATCCCTGCGACCGAAGAAGGCGATATTTTTGGTCATGAATTTATGGGGGTTGTCGAAGAAGTGGGCGCTGACGTCACAGCGGTAAAAAAAGGCGATCGCGTGGTGATACCCTTTGTAATTGCCTGTGGTAGCTGCTTTTTTTGTCAAAATGATTTGATGGCAGCCTGTGAGACCACCAACGAGGGTCCAGGCGCGGCGATGAACAAAAAGCTTATTCCGCCACCTTCGGCGTTGTTCGGTTTTAGTCATTTATACGGCGGTGTGCCTGGTGGACAAGCAGAATATGTGCGCGTTCCAAAAGCCAATTTTGGTCCTTTTAAAGTTCCAGGTTCATTGCCTGATGAGAAAGTGTTATTCTTATCGGATATTTTGCCGACTGCTTGGCAAGCTGTGACGAATGCCAATGTTACCAAAGGTTCGACTTTGGCTATCTATGGTGCAGGACCTGTGGGCTTGCTATCAGCCGCCTGCGCCAAAATGTTAGGCGCTGCACAAATATTCATCGTTGATCACAATGACTATCGTCTGCAATACGCACAAGATACGTATGGCGCAATTCCTGTCAATTTTGATAAAGTTGATGCCGCAGAAGCTATTATTGAGCAAACTGCGGGGCATCGTGGTGTCGATGCGGTGATTGATGCTGTTGGTTTTGAATCAAAAGGCAGCGTGGTTGAAACCGTATTAACGACGCTTAAGCTTGAAGGCTCAAGTGGCGCGGCATTACGTCAGTGTATGGCAGCGGTACGCCGTGGTGGTACAGTCAGTATTCCTGGGGTTTATGCAGGTCCGATTCATGGTTTCTTGATGGGTGATGCGTTTGACAAAGGATTAACCTTTAAAATGGGTCAAACTCATGTACATAAATACTTGCCACAGTTGCTTGAACATATTGAAAATGGGGATTTATCGCCTGAAGCGATTATTACCCATCGTATGAATCTATCGGATGCGGCAAAAGGTTATGAAATCTTTGAAAAACGTGAAGAAGAGTGTCGAAAAGTGATTTTGACACCATAATTTAATCTCATAGATTTAGCATGGTTAATTTAGAATGATAAAATGGTAAAAATATAAGATGAGTGTTAGTCACCTTTATACCATGATTAATCATTCAGTCACTAGCCCCTCACAACTTTTGGTCGATAATGTAGCCAAAGTTGTGCAAGGGGTTTCTGATTTGTTGCTACTGTTAGATATTGATGGGACGCTTAGTGAATTTCACCCCGATCCTCAGCAAAGTTTTATCAGCAATGAGAATCTAGCAATTTTAGCGCAGTTACAAAATCATCTACCCGTTTGGCTGGTAACAGGGCGGTCAGTTGCTGATGCTAGACGTTTGACAGCGCCGTTAAAACTGCCGGTGATTGGTAGTCACGGTTTGCAATGCGATACTCTAATTGATAGCTATTCTTTGGTGGACATCGATTTAGCGCAGCTACAACAAATTAATCAAAGCGTCATTAACGCCACTGGTAATCATCCACACTGGCGCATTGAGCAAAAACCTTTTGGTGTGGCACTGCATTTTCGTGAGCATCCCGAACTTGCCGATAGCGCTTTAACCATCATGCAAGCTATTGGGCATGATTTTAATGATTGGCAACTTAAAGCGGGCAAATGTGTGTATGAGCTATTGCCGCAAGGGGTCGATAAAGGCAGTGCCATTAACCATGTTTTAAAACACTATCACCCTCATTGCCGTCCGATATTTATCGGCGATGACGTGACTGATGAAGCAGGATTTATTGCTGTACAAAGTTATGGTGATACACCAAATAAGAAAGGTAGTGATATCAAGGGAATTGGTGTCAAAGTTGGTTTTGAACCTACCCATGCCCATTATTATGTGAGCGACGTCTCAGCGGTTACCGCGTTACTTCAAGGATTATTGACCCTATGTCAAAGTTGATTGTATTATCGAATCGGGTTAATTTACCTAATAAACAGTCACCTAAAGCTGTGGCAGGGGGGTTGGCAGTAGCGCTTCAAGAAGCCCTTGCCAAAGATGGCGGTATTTGGGTCGGTTGGAACGGTCAAGTAGTGACAAATATCAGCGATATGCCCGATACCGTCAATCAATTTGCGACTGAGCAGCATGATAAAGTCACCTATGTCACGACGGCTTTTTCACCCATGCAATATGAAAAATATTACTGCGGTTACGCCAATAATCGACTTTGGGCGGGGATGCATGACCGCACGGATTTGATTGTATCAAGTAGTGAAGATTTTAGCGTGTATCAAGCTGTCAATCGTATGTTTGCCAAACAGCTGCAGCAAATCGCACAGCCTGACGATATGATTTGGATACAAGATTATCATTTTTTTGCGGTAGCAAGGCATTGCCGTGACTTAGGCATGAAACAGCGCATTGGCTTTTTTTTACATATTCCATTTCCCCAGTTATGGGTGTGGGATTTTTTGACTTATGGTCAAACTTTAATCCATCAATTACTCGATTATGATGTGGTAGGATTACAAACTCAACAAGACGCTCAAAATTGTGCCGCGGTGCTTGAGCAGCTACTCCCCCACGCCAACCAGATTACTCAAACAAATGGGCGTACACTCATTACCCATGGCAATCATACCACCTTAATACAAGCCTATCCGATTGGTATCAATCCTGTCTATATTCATAAGCTTGCCAGTCAACCGCTGTCTGACCAAGCTGTATTAAAAAATCTCAGTTCAACCATCACCACAATTTTAGCGGTGGAACGACTGGATTACACCAAAGGCATTCCCGAACGCTTACAAGCTTTTGCCGCCTTTTTGCAGCGTTATCCGCAATATCTTGAACGAATTCAGCTGTATCAAATTGCTTGCCCGTCCCGTCTTGATATCCAGACCTATCAACAGTTGCGACAACAAGTGCACACCCTCGTTGAGCAAATTAATAGCCAATTTGCTACTGCCAGTTGGCAACCGATTATCTATCAGGAAGACCCAGTCAGTCATGACAATTTAATGCCTTTATTTAGGCAATGCCAAATTTGTTGGGTTAATTCGCTAAAAGACGGCATGAATTTGGTGGCAAAAGAATATATTGCCGCACAGGATGAACAAAACGCAGGGATTTTGATTTTGTCTAAAAATGCGGGGGCAGCGCACCAACTTCAGCAAGCTATCTTGGTCGACCCTACGAACAACGACAGCATGATAGAGGGCTTATACCAAGCATTGACCATGACCAAACAACAACGGGAACAACGCCACCAATCGCTACTAAAGAGCATCTATGAGACCGATATTGACAGGTGGCGAGCGCATTTTTTGGCAGATTTAACCCACATGGACAAAACTCCATAACCCAATAAAAGAGACAATAAAATAAATAATGTAACAGACCATAAAACAGATAATAAAATAGACAACAGAACAGCCAATGAGAAATTCAAAATGACACCAGTATTGGATCATGCTTTACCTACCGACTACCACCAATCGGACTTGAGTAAATTAATCACCGCTATTTTGCAAGACTTTCGCAGAACGATTGATACATCACCTAAATTAAGCGATGCTGCTTATGTCACACAATTAAAGCAAACTTTGTCGCAGTTGGTGCTTTTATCCGCTCAAATTGCCTTGCCCGCAAACGGTCATACTTTACAGCGCTGGCAAGTATTGGCACAGGTTGCGGCTTGTGATTTGAACTTGGTCAAATTTTTTGAGTCGCATCTTGATGCATTGGCGATTTTGGCAGAATTGGGCGTGGACGATATCGCTGAAGGCCTATGGGCCGTATGGGCAGCAGAAGGCGGTGATGACCCACTGCGTTTTGATGGCGAAAAATGCACGGGACAAAAACTGTGGTGTTCGGGTGCGACCTTTGTCGATCATGGCTTGGTTAGTTTCCGAGATGCCCAAAATAACGCCCAATTACTGATGTTAGCCATGAAGCAACCGCAAATCACCATTGATGACAGCGGTTGGTATGCGGTCGGTATGCCCTACACGGCGACAGCCACGCTGCATCTAAAAGGCGCTAACGCCACCCAAGTTATGTCAAATGCGATTGCCAAAGATAGCAGCCCTTACCTCGACCGCCCAGGATTTTGGCATGGTGCAGCAGGGGTAGCGGCTTGTTGGTATGGCGCGGCAGCGCAGTTGGCACAGTTTTTAATGGACAGTTATCAGCAAAAACCCCAAGTCTTTAAAGCACTTTATCTTGGCGAAGTGTCGCAAGCACTCAGTGTCACCCAAGCGTACTTTCATCAAGTTGCCCAATTAATCGATAGTCATCCTAGCCAAAGTCATGCACTCCCCATCCGTATCTTAAGAGCGCAAGTGGAGACTACCGCCATGCTAGTGCTTGAAAAAGTTGGTAAAGCCTTGGGCGCAACGCCTTATTGCAAAAACGCCCATTTTGCACGGCTAGCGGCAGATTTATCGGTATTTATGCGTCAAACCCATGGCGCATTTGACAGTGAAGCGATTGGCAAATTGACTGCCGAACAGCTAGGCGATTCACAAGGGGGAGTATGGCAACTGTAGATTCCCAGCACGCCCCACTGCATCCGATTGTGGGTGACCGTTTAATTGCAGGCGACGGCACATCTGCACAAGACTGGCAAGCTTGGCAAGGGTTGCACAGTCTCACCAGACTCGATATATCGACCCATTTTCCCAAACATCGGCGCGTGTGTATTTTTGCGCCGCACCCAGATGATGAGATTTTGGGCTGCGGTGGGCTGCTGCAAGCGTTGGTGGCTCAAGGCAATCAAGTATTGATTGTTAGCGTCACCCAAGGCGAAAAAAGCCACCCCAACTCACCGCTGTATCCGACCGACAAACTGGCAAAAATCCGA
Organism: Moraxella sp. CTOTU48268; assembly: GCF_032069585.1. Lineage (NCBI taxonomy): Bacteria > Pseudomonadati > Pseudomonadota > Gammaproteobacteria > Moraxellales > Moraxellaceae > Moraxella > Moraxella sp. CTOTU48268. The sequence goes on along the minus strand of NZ_DAMALV010000020.1, from coordinate 2,607 downwards.
GCAATTGAAAGCCAGCTTGCACTTGAAACGCTGGATAGCAGTTTGGATTCGCCCAATGTGTCGATGACTAATTTGAATTTTCCTGATGGCGAAATTTTTGGGCGACAAGTGGATTTTTTTGACAAGTTAACATCGCTGATTCAGCCCGCTGATATTTTAATCACCCCATTTGCGTACGATGGTCATCCCGACCATGAAGGCACTGGGCAAGTGGTACAGCGTTTTGCCCATGAATTTAAAAGTCGCTTAAATTTGACCTGCTATCACGTGCTGATTTGGGCATGGCATTGGGCAAAACCTGGCGATAGCCGTATTCCCTGGCACAAGGCATGGCGATTTGATTTAAGCGAATTGCAGGCGCAGCGAAAAAGTTATGCCATGCGCTGTTTTAGCAGTCAAATCTATGCTGACCCAACAACGGGAACAGCGCCTATTTTGTCAGACACCACATTAACCAGGCTTAGCCAACCGTTTGAGGTATATCTTCATGACTGATGTGTCAGCGTATTTTGCCCAAATTTATGCCGATAGTAGCGACCCTTGGCAATATGAAAAACGCTGGTATGAAGTGCGAAAACGCGCGATTTGCTTGTCATTGTTGCCCTACCCGCATTTTGCCAAGGCAATTGAACTTGGCTGTAGCAATGGCGTATTTAGTGAGCAGTTAGCCCAGCGCTGCGATTATTTGAGGTGTGTAGATGGGCAACTTGAGGCAGTCAAACTTGCCAGTGAGCGTCTGCACAACCAGGCACATGTACAAGTTATGCAAGGTTTGATACCGCAGGATTTGCCGAATGAGCGATTTGATTTGATTGTGGTTAGTGAGATTTTATATTACTTGGCGCCTGATGCACTAACCGAAGTCATCGCTTGGCTCAACACTGCATTGACAGACAATGGCGTGATTTTAGCCTGTCATTGGCGCTATCCGATTGACGGGTTTCAACTGACAGGCGAAACAGTCCACGACAGTTTGCAACAACAGCTGCACTACCGTCAGCAAAGCCATGTGATTGACCAAGATTTTTTGTTGACCATTTGGCAAGCCAATCACCAAAGCCTTGCCAAGCAGGAAAATCTAGTGGAATAACTGAGAAAAACATCATGGCAAATACTACCGCTCCACAGCGGCGACCCAAAAAAATTGGCATAGTCATCCCTGCCCATAATGAAGCCGATAGTATCAGTGCGTGTTTGGATGCAATAAAACAGGCGATTGCTCAGCTATCAAGCGACATAGCGGTACAAACGGTGGTCGTGCTAGATAGCTGTGATGATGATACCTTATCAAAAGTACAAAACGCCCACGTAGACTGGCTGTGCTGTGAGTTTCGCTGTGTGGGCAAAGTCAGGGATTTGGGCGTGCGTTACTTGATTGAGCAAGGGGCTGATTGGATTGCTTGCACTGATGCCGATAGTATGGTGGAAGCTGATTGGTTAATGGCACAAATCAAACACCTAAAAGCCAAATCCACAACTACGCCCACAGCTATGATATGTGGCGTAGTGAGTATCGATTGTTGGGATGCGTTGTCAGAGCGTACCAAACAGCAATACCTCGCCCATTATAAAGATTGTATGAATCATCGCCATATCCACGGTGCAAATTTGAGCTTTGCCAGTCAAGATTATTTGGCGGTGGGTGGTTTTGATGAATTAACTTGCCATGAAGATGTGGGTTTGGTCAAAAAATTTGAGCAAGCCAATTTACCCATTATTTGGAGTAATTTGGTACGTGTGGTGACTAGCAGTCGCCTTGACGCCCGCGCTGAAGAAGGGTTTGCCCATTTTTTAAGGGGTTTAGAGAATCAACCTTTGGTTTAAATAAAAATCCGTCTTTGGCTTAAATAAAGGTATAAAAGTTGGGTTTAACACAGTTCACTTACAAAACTATTGTGATATTCCTTGCTATCTGCCGTTATTACTATATACTGGACAACAGCTAGAAAGCAGTCAGAAGTTTCAATCGCATTACATTAAGTCTATTCTAAGTTCGTTTCCATTACGCTTGTGTCCTAGATTTTAAGTCAATCGTGTATCAAAACTGCCGCAATTCTTTCATACCGAATAGAATCGTGTTGTGGCTTAGTTCCAGCTTTAGGGTCAGATGACCACTTTTAAAATCTATCTAATCAAGGACAATCCTATGTCAAATACTGTAAACGGTACCGTAAAATGGTTTAACGAATCAAAAGGCTTTGGCTTTATCGAACAAGACAATGGCGGCAAAGACGTTTTCGCACATTATAGCCAAATCGCAAGCTCAGGTTTCAAAACCTTAGCGGAAGGTCAACGCGTATCTTTCGTTGTGACCCAAGGTCAAAAAGGCGACCAAGCTAGCAATATCGTTGCTATCTAAGGTTAGCTAAGCCTACTATCGTAAATGGTTTGATAACGCGTGGCGTGAATAACGCTGCATTGATTGATTAGCCATTTGCATAGATAGCAGAAAATAGATATCAAAAAAGCGCTTATTTATTATAAGCGCTTTTTTTGTGTCTTTTGCTCACCCAACTCTTTGGCTGACTCGGCCGATAATTTGTGGGCTGCTGTGTACGGTTAAAAAAGGTTATTGCGCATCCACTTTACGTTTTTTTTGTTGTTTGC
>NZ_DAMALV010000019.1:39299-46983 GCF_032069585.1 Moraxella sp. CTOTU48268 | reverse complement strand
TAACACTTAGCGTAACCACTTGGCGTAAGACAGTGGCTAGATGTCTAAATGCCATGTTATTGGTTGTTGGTTATTTGGCGCTAGATTGAATAGCGCGCCAACCGATATCACGGCGATAGTGCATACCATCGAAGCTAATAGCGCCACAAACTGCTAAGGCTTTGGTTTGGGCATCCAAAATATCATCACCGAGCGCCGTCACGCAAACCACACGACCGCCATTGGTGATAATTTCACCATTGTCAAAGGCTTTGGTGCCTGCGTGGAAAACTTTGACATCCATATCCGTTTGCCCATACTGAGACTCAAGCGTTGGTAACCCATGGATAACATCGCCGTTGCTCGCGCTTTCTGGATAGCCTTTGCTAGCCAGTACCACACCCAAGGCAGGACGCTCATCCCACTCGGTTTGTTTGGGAAGATTGCCATCCAACCCTGATGTTATTAAGTCAACCATTGAGCCTTTTAGGCGCATCATAATGGGCTGTGTTTCTGGGTCACCAAAACGGCAGTTAAACTCAATCACATAGGGGTCATTGTGGTCATCAATCATCAATCCTGCGTACAAAAATCCCGTATAAGGTGTGCCATTGGCGTTCATGGCATCGACCACTGGCTGAATCACACGGTCAATCACCTTGTCATGTACTTGCTGTGTCACCACGGGGGCAGGTGAGTAAGCACCCATCCCGCCTGTATTAAGACCGGTATCACCTTCGCCAATACGCTTGTGATCTTGGCTGGTTGCCATCGGTAAAATATTGTTGCCATCTATCATACAAATGAAGCTAGCTTCTTCGCCTTGCAAGAACTGCTCAATCACCACACGGCTGCCCGCATCACCAAATTTGTTGCCCGATAACATATCATTGATGGCATCAACGGCTTCTTGTTCGCTCATCGCCACAATCACGCCTTTACCTGCGGCTAAACCATCGGCTTTGATGACAATCGGCGCGCCTTCGGATTTCACATAAGCAATCGCTTGTTCTGCATCGCTAAAAGTTTGGTATTTGGCGGTAGGAATATGGTGTTTGATCATAAAATCTTTGGCAAAGGCTTTTGACCCTTCAAGCTGTGCGCAATACGCCGTGGGTCCCCAAGCTTTGATACCGGCTTTTGTTAAGTCATCGACCATACCTGCCACAAGTGGCGCTTCAGGACCAACCAGCACAAAGGCAATGTCATTGTCTTGGCAAAATTGAATCACCGCCGCATGGTCTTTGACGTTTAAATCGACATTTTGTAGTTTGTGTTCAAGCGCTGTGCCCGCATTGCCGTTGGCAACAAAAACCGTGCTAACTTTGCTATCTTTGGCGCATTGCCATGCCAATGCGTGCTCACGTCCACCTGTGCCAATCACTAAAATATTCATATTGCTTCCTTAAAAATGTAAAATAGCTTTATCGTACGCATTGTAACAAATTTTGGGATCTAAATTAAATGACAAAGCATTTTATTATTGGCGTAGATGAGGTCGGGCGAGGGCCGTTATTGGGCGATGTGGTGGTTTGTGCGCTCATCTTCGATAAGGCGATTTTATCTATCAAACAAGATAGCCTAAGCACTGATTTACCCAAGGCTAATAGTGTAGGTATTAACCACAATCATCCGCTAAGCGCGCTAACTGACTCCAAAAAACTGTCAGAGAAAAAACGAGAAGCGTTATTTTCCTTGATTGAACAAACGGCGAGCGCGCATCAGGTTGTCAAAATTTCTGCCAGCTTAATAGACCAGATCAATATCTTACAAGCGACATTACTAGGGATGAAACAAGCAGTAGCAGGCGTGATGGCGCAAATGTTAGCGCAATACCCAACGGCGACCTTTAGCGTCATGGTGGATGGCAATAAACTGCCCGTGTTGTTTGATTTGCCCAATTATCAGCAAATTACCCATGAGCAAGCGATTGTGAAAGGGGACGGCAAACATGCGTGTATCAGTGGCGCCAGTGTGATTGCCAAAGTGACGCGTGACCGAGATATGGTGGCGTTGTCAAAGTTATATCCTGATTATGGCATTGAGCAGCATAAAGGCTATCCCACCGCCGCCCATATCCAAGCGATAGAGCATTACGGTATTTTGCCCATGCACCGCAAAAGTTTTGCCCCCATCAAACAGAGGATTTTAGACCAAAAAGGTGAACATACAGTCAATATCCGGTAGTAATGAGTGCAGGTCTAAAGTCGCCTTGTGAGCGAGTTTAACTAGTAAGGTGTACTGAGCATGACAAGTAAAAAGATGGTCTTGCTCGCAGACCTGCAAGCTGTGCCCGATTTGTTTTCAACCTCTCGGTGGACAGCGCGCCAAACAAGGTCTGATAGTCGCCCTGTATGTTCGAATCCATCATAGCAAATTGTAGGCTTTTTTCAAACTAGCTTATACTAAATCAATCTGCCAATTAGCGGCTTGCAATTGGATATTTAAGTTTCTAAGTTTCACCGCTATGTCATCTGCTTGTTTTTGCAGTTTGACCGGTTCAATCACTTTTTGCCATTTGATTTCTCGATAGCTATAACGATCGCCTTCCGTCTTAGCATTATCAATCGCGGTTTGCAGCAGGCGATGGCGTTCGGCAAGTTCATCACGCTTGACTAAAGTGCTGAGCATGGTTGAACCATCGGGCATGACAGCGATAGCATTGGTGCGATGGATATGGTCTATTAACGCATACAGCTCGCTCATGACTTGATTGGCTTGTAGCAGCAGTTCATTCGGGTTTTCACTTGGGGTATCGCCGTCTTGGACTTTGACATTTTCAGCAATGCGCGATTTCAAGCTGGCGAGCTTTTTTTGCATATCAGCACGTCGTAACAAAGCTTCTGCAAGTTTCATGGTTATCTTCCTATTGGTCAATTTAGTGGGTCAATTTAAACGTTAAAATCATATAATTGGGTTAAAAATTGGGTAGGATAATCTGTAATCACACAATCCACGCCCATCTCAATCAAGCGTTTCGCCACATTCACCTCATTCACCGTCCAAGCGGTGACTGTTAAGCCATAAATTTTGGCAATTTCCAACAGGGTTGGGGTGATAAGCGCATAATAAATGCCCACTTGGCTACAGCCTAACGCACAAGCGCGATTAAAAGTTTGCAATATTAAGTGTTTACCCGCTGCATCAGGCGTCGGTAAAAAAGCAATTTGGCTTGCTAGCGTGGCTTTAGGTTCAAGTGTTTTAGGCTCAAGTAACAAGCCTGTCGGAAAGTGAAACGTTAAAAATTGCTGTTGGTTTCGTATCTGATATAACACATCGGTATCAAAACTGGTCAAGGTGATGGGTAAAGCTTGCCATATTTCTTGTGATAATAGTCTAAGCAGATTTTTAACCAACGAGGCTGGCTGGGTTTTCGCATGGGTTTTGATTTCCAGTTCAATATGGTGAAAGTGTTGCAGATAGGGTGGTAAATCGTCTAGCAACAATACGTGATGTTTTAAAAACCCTAGTTCAAAACGTTGGGAAAAACGCCCATAGTCCGATTGCACAATGGCGTCTAATTCAGCCCTTGTTTTATCAGCAATCCACGATTGTTGTCTTGCCAGCCGATTTAAGGTTTCATCATGTACCACCACAAATCTGCCATCGGCGGTCATTTGGACATCAAATTCAACCCCATCAAGCTGCTTACCATGTTTTTGCAATTGCTGCACGTAGGCAAATCCGTCTTGACAGTTCTCTAGCATTTCAGCGCGAGCAGCACGATGACCGAGTAAATAATACGTTTGATTTGGATGGCGCATACGATGGCTCGCAATAGACAATAAAATTTTATGACTACTAAAAATTATTACAACTAAATTTTATTATAAATAATAGTGAACAACTAGCCAATTTGCAAAACTTTGCTTTATAATGGCATGGTAATAAATACTGCGTGAAAGGTGCCTTATGTCTATGATTTTCCCACAAAATACGTTGTCAAAAAAAATGCGTACGCCGTTATTGTTGGCGTGTTTTGCCTTAACCGTGGTGGGATGTAGTCGCAATGAGCAAAAAGACGAGCAAACTGGCAGTGCTGCAAGCAGTGAGCAAAAGACAATTGAAACGCCTGATATTGCCTGTAACAATGAGAAGGCAACCAGTGCCATTCACAGTTATCTGGTCAATCGCATCGACCAGCAAGCCAAAAAGCAGTCTGACATCATTCAGCAGCAAGCAGGTACGATTGTTGATATGACTATCTTGCAAAATGGCTTGTCGCAAGTGGCAATCAATCTAGAGAGCGTGAATGGTAGCAATGGTAAATGCCAAGCGACGGTGTCGTTTAATATGCCTCAAGCGCAGCTCGATAACGCGGATAAAATTTATACCCGTCTAAAAATGCCAGTCGCCGCCGAGCAAATCACGTCGCGTGGTTATCAACTACAAAATAGCACGTTGGTGGCAAACAATGTTGGGTTTGGTCTATCAGCGAGTGGCGCCAATTACCAAGTCAATAGTACCACAGGCGACGATGTGATTGGGCTAGTCGGTGAGATTATGGCAAATTCGGCATTAGCGCAAACGCTGACCCAGCCATCTAATACGCCGTTAGCCGGTTCTTCGGCAGGTGCCATACCCGTTGTACCACCCGTGACTAGCAGACCCAGTGTCGCTGCCAACAACAGCCAAACTTCAACGACCAAACCTGTCAAAAAACAAACCACAGAAAAACCAAAAACGGGCAGTGAAAAAAACAGCAGTGAAAAAAATAAGACTGACGTGACCACCACCACACCAGCCAAGAAAAACACGCCATCAAATAGCGCAGATAAAAAATCGGTGAAAAAATCTGAGTCAACCACTTCAAATGCTGATACCAAAACAACCGCTACTAAATCAGCGGCTAGCACTGGCAACAGCACAGACAAATCAACCAAGCCAGTATCGCATGAAAAAGTCCCAACCGACACCAATGTCAAATTAACCATTGAAGAAAAAAACGAGCAGTACTAACGTTGACCACTTTTAAATGACGTGTTTAACGTATATCACCCAGTCATCAATTTGTTTTAGCATGTTTTTGATTTAGTAATGTGACTAAACATAAAACAAATTGATGCGTCAACTCTTTACCTGCCACCATAAGGATATGAACATGGCCAATTTTGCCCCACAAATCGCTGTTAAAGCTACCTATATGCGCGGTGGTACATCAAAAGGTACTTTTTTCAAGCTTGATGACCTACCTGAACGCTGCCAAACCCCAGGGCAAGCCCGAGATAATTTTTTACTGCGGGTAGTTGGTAGTCCAGATCCGTATGGTAAGCAAATTGACGGTTTGGGAAATGGCTCATCCTCAACCTCCAAAGTGGTGATTTTGTCAAAAACAGACGTTGCCGATCATGATGTGAATTATTTATTCGGTCAGGTCGCCATTGATAAAGCGATGATTGATTGGTCAGGTAACTGTGGTAACTTAACCGCGGCGGTCGGTTCATTTGCGATTGCCAATGGCTTAGTGGATGCCAGTAAAGTGCCCCAAAATGGCATTTGTGAAGTCCGAATTTGGCAGCAGAATATCAGCAAAACCATCATCGCGCATGTACCCATGACTGATGGTCAAGTGCAAGAAACGGGCGATTTTGAGCTAGATGGTGTGACTTTCCCAGCAGCCGAAGTCAAAATTGAATTTATCGACCCTGTGGACAGCGATAGCGATATGTTCCCGACGGGCAACTTAATTGACAAACTGGAGGTACCTGAAATCGGTGAATTTGACGTCACGATGATCAATGCAGGTATCCCAACGATTTTTTTAAATGCCAAAGACTTAGGTTTTACAGGTACAGAGCTACAAAAAGACATCAACGGTAACCAAGAAATCTTGGCTAAGCTTGAAAAAATCCGTGCCCATGGCGCCGTTAAAATGGGTCTGATTGCAGCGTTAACAGAAGCCCAAACCCGTCAGCATACCCCAAAAATTGCTTGGGTTGCACCGCCAGCCGATTATACCGCCTCTAGTGGCAAAGCAGTCCAGGCAGGCGATATTGATTTGCTTGCCCGCGCGATGAGCATGGGTCAACTGCACCATGCCATGATGGGTACAGCCTCGGTTGCGATTGGCACCGCAGCGACCATTAAAGGTACGCTAGTCAACCAAGCGGCAGGTGGCAAAGCGTTGTCTGAAGTACGCTTTGGTCACCCATCAGGCACGCTACTGGTCGGGGGTGAGTCCTCACAAGTCGATGGCAAATGGCAAGCGAAAAAAGTGTCTATGAGCCGTTCAGCGCGCCGTCTGATGGTGGGTGAGGTGTATGTGCCTGGCGATGCGTTTTAATCGACAAATCATTCACAAGTCAGCTAATAGCCCAATACCTAAGAGCCTAATAATGACAGATAAGCATTCACACTGGATTGAACTGACGCACGCACCAAGCCAAGGGGTAACTGTGGTTCAAACCCTATCTGGCTGTGAATCTATGGCAAGAAGGTCAAGCAATGATTTTGTGGGGCAGCCTAGTTTGAATGCTATGTATGGTCAATTCAATCTGGGTTTACATGTAGGGGATGATAGCGTGCAGGTGCATCAAAATCGTGCGCACTTGCTGCAATCCTTGCAACAATATCATCCAACATTAAACAGCATTCATTGGCTTAATCAAATCCATGGTGATGAAATTTATCAGGTTACCGATAAAATTGGCACAGCAGCGATATCTGCTGATGCGCATATTACTCGTTTACCTAATGTTGCCTTAGCGATTATGACAGCAGATTGTGTACCTGTCATGATAGCCACCGATGCAGCAGATGATAACAAACTGATTGCGGCAATTCACGCTGGCTGGCAAGGTCTTAGTAAAAATATTATTGCAAAGACAGTGCAAAAAATGGTACACCAGTTTGATTTTGCAGCGGGGGATAATGCGACTGCAGAAATGCAGAAGGTCACTCGTGGGTGGCACGCTTGGGTAGGCGCTAGCATCGCACAATCGAGCTATGAAGTAGACAGTTGTGTCAAAGATGCCGTGTTGTCAGTGTTAAACGTATCTGAGGCTGTCGCTACCCAGTTGTTTCAGCCAAATGCTGATAAGGTCGGTCATTATTTTGCCAATTTGCCTGCAATAGCAGAATTACAGCTCAAGGCTTGTGGTATTCATCAGGTGCATAAAAGTGGTTTGGACAGCCATGGTGATGCACGATTTTATTCGTATCGTCGGCAAACCCAGCATCAATTGCCTGCGACAGGTAGAATGGCAACGCTGATTTTTATGGACTAATTTAATTATAAAAAAAGGCAGTGTGATTAAAACACTGCCTTTTTTATGCAAGCTAAATTATTGCATGATTTTAACGTAAGCTTGCGCTCTTAAATCCTGCATCCAATCATCTAGCGCTTGCGGTGCCATACGTTGGTATAGGATTTCACGCGCCATGTTTTTACGATAGACATCACTCACATCTTTTTGGCGTTTTTCATCGACTTTAAGAATATGCCAGCCAAATTGTGTTTGGAATGGCACAGAATAGTCATTTACCGACGTTTTTTTCATCATTGCTTCAAAGCTTGGCACCATATCACCTTCACTAACCCAGCCCAAATCGCCGCCGTTACTGGCGCTTCCCGGGTCTTTTGAGTAGGTGCTCGCTAAAGTAGCAAAGTCCTCACCTTGACGCAATTTTTCATAGATAGTATCGATCTGCTGTTTCGCCATGTCAGCGGGTAGGGCAGTTGATGGGCTAATTAAAATATGGCGGG
>NZ_DAMALV010000019.1:0-39289 GCF_032069585.1 Moraxella sp. CTOTU48268 | reverse complement strand
TATGGCGGGTATGCCATTGATCGATGATTTTTTGTTGACCACCGCGTTTATCTACGAGTTTAATCACGTTATAACCTTCTGCCGTGACAATCGGGTTGGTGACTTGCCCGACTTCAAGGGCGGTGATGTTTTTTGACAATTCTGTCGGTAACTCTGACGCGACGTGATAGCCCATATCGCCCCCTTGAATTTGCGCGTTATAGTTGGTTTGCGCGTCAGTCATGATTTGCTCAATATTGGCATTCTCAGCTTGCAAGTTTTTGGCAATTTCGGTGGCTACGGTCAGCGCTTTTTTCTTTTGTTTGTCGCTGGTTTTACCTGCGGCATCGGCTTCAAAAGGCACACGAATATGTAAGGTGCGATATTGTGATTTTTCTAAAGCGTTGCTCTCTGGTGATTTTAAGAAGTTATCGACATCTTGGTCTGAGATTTTGATACGGCTGGCAAGTTGCTGCTGCTGCAAGGTTTGTATCGCCAAGTCTTCACTGACTTTTTGACGCAATGCTTGGTAACTACCTGCGCGCTGGGCATCAAGTTTTTGCTGGAATTCGGCAAGGCTTGCGACCCCATTTTGTTGTGCTAAATTGGTCAACGCAGCATTCACTGCATTCTCTTCAGCTTGCAGTCCTTGGCGTTTGATGATATCAAGTTGAATTTGCTTAGTAATTAGCTGATCCAATACTTGCGGATAAAGTTGCTGTGCGGGTGGTACAGGTTTGTTTTGCGCTTGAAGCTGTGCAGAAGCTTGAGCAACCGCGCGATCTAACTGGCTGCGTAAAATAGGTGTGTCGTTGACAATAGCAATCACGCCATCAATGACCTGATTTTGCGAGTTGCTAGTGACGACAGGCGTTGGCTTGGCTGATGAGTTGGCGACCTCTGATACTACGGGCGCAGTTTGGGAGACAGCTGTTGCTGTTTTTTGAGTGGTAGGTTTTGAGCCGCTGGCTTTGCTGTCAGCTTTGACTGATTTGGCAGCGTTGGTGGTTTTGTTTGCTGTCACAGCTTTGGTTGATTTGCTTGTGGTTTGCGCTGCAGGTTTGGTACTAGATTTTTTGCTAGATTCCACCGTCGTTTTGCTGCTGGTTGTGTTGGTTTTAGTGGTTACCGCTGCTGCAGTCACGGCTTGCGCGTTCAATGTTGGCATGACCAATAGGGCGCCATATATCAAAGCGCTAGTGAGAGCAGATAGGGTGTTACGGGGAAAATTGGGTAAATTATGCATGACAGCATGGTTCATGGCATGTATCCTTAAAATAAAAACCAAAAAATAAAAAAAGTAAATTTGATCACTCAAAAAATTAGGGCAAAACAATTTCGATAAAATGGCTGGTCTTTGACCAAGTTTCTTACATCAAGTTGCTTAGATTTAGATGTTGCTAAGTAATGTTGCTAAGTTTGGGTCATTTTATACAATAATATTTGCTGGCGTATGTCTGTATGATAATAAATCCTAAAAAACCTCAAGTTTTAAGCAGTTTTTTGCGTAAAAGGCGTTTAGTATTTAGGGTCATAACCCAATACCCGATTACGCATCAGGCTAGCCAGTCGACCGTCACCTTTGTTGGATAACCCATTTAAGCTAATTTCTGCCATGATAGCGTGGTCAGCACTGTCTTTATCACTTAATTCATCATAATAACGGCGAGCATAAATCGATAAGCCATAACAACAGCTATCATAAGTAAAGCCCGCTAACACATCACTAAAACGACTTTTCTCATTGTCGTATTGGACAGCCCCTAAAAACTGCCAATTATCATTAATAGGCAAAACAGCAGAACCTGTGAAAGCAGAGAGGGCTTTTTGTCCAAATATACTCTCATTGCGTTTGATATAACCCAAGTTATAAAGGCTATTATAAGTTGGCGCATAGCGAAATTGGGTGTTGATATAGTTTAAATCAGCGTTGTCATCAACCGAGCCATCTAAATCCACCCAAAAATCTTGACGCGGTTGGGTGCTTACCTGAAAAACGGTACCGGTATTGTCAATTTTTAACCCATCATCGGTATTGTCAAGATGTACCCGAATATCACTAAAATAAATTTGTTTGCCCACGCTGGCATCCAAGCGAGTCAAACCATTGCCATCAATATAGCGATAATTTAATGAAGGGGTTAGATGATTGTTGTCGGGCAGGCGGTCATATCCCAAAAACCATGAATCTTCATACAATTGCGAAAAATTGAGCGATGCCAAACGGGTATTAAAGTTGGGTACATCAGTCTGGTCTTTATAGGGCGAGTACACATATTTTAGGCGCGGGCTTAATAACTGATAGCCGCCCAAGGATTCATCAAATTTACCAAACGGGGTGCCTGCTTTAAAGAAATTTAAGCCACTGTCAATACTAAACTGCGGTACAAAAATAGATTGGCTTTTGCTATTTTTATCCAATCCATTGGCATCCGCTGATCCTTGGTCAAATTGGGTGTAAAGGTGCTGTAAACTCACTGAAGGCGTCACGTATCCCCAAGTTCGCGTCATTGGGTAGGCGGCAGTGAGTTTGTTATACAGTCTGCCACCGCTTTGCTCAGGCGCAGAGCCATCATCGATTGGACGTTTAAAATAAGCAAAATCGCTGATACCCGTCAAATCAAATTGGGTCACCCATGGTACACGATATTTGACCGATAACTGCGGCAGACGGTCATACGGTTTGTCTTTATCCAAAATTTTGTCTGAATTGGTTAAATTACGATCCAGCGTTTGAAAGGTTTCAATCTTGGCAAGGGCAGTCAAATAGTCATTGTAATAATTGGCTTGAATGCGGCGGGGTAAATTTAATTGAACGGTTTCGTCACCCAAGGTCTCAAAATCGTTTAAAAATTTAGGGTCTGAGACATACTGGTATAGCGCGTCAATGGATAGGTTAGGGGTATCTTTTGACTGCCAATGATGATTATAATAAAAGCGCTTACGGTCTTCATCATCATATTGTTTGTCGTTTGGCAGATAAGAGCCTGTCAAGCTACCATAACCAAATTTTTCTGTCAGATAGCGAAACTCACCTGTCAACATCGGATTGCGGTCAGTAAAAATGGTTGGCGTGACAGTGGCATCGTAATTTGGCGCTAGATTAAAGTAATAAGGTAACTGTACATTAAAACTCCCTTCTGTACTAAAGCCGCCGCGTGGTAACAAAAAACCACTGGTGCGGCGATCGTCAATCGGAAAGTTAAAATACGGCAGGTACAATACCGGGGTATTTTTAACTTTTAACGTGGCATTATAGGCTTCACCGCGGCCCGTGTCGGTATTGATATCGATGTTTTTGGCATTGATTTGCCAAGTCGGATTGTCAGGCGCGCAGGTGGTAAACATGACATCGTCAATTTCAACACGGCTTTCATCGACTTTATTAAGCCGTTTGGCATAACCATACGCTTGTAGCGGTACGCTGGCAAACGCCACATCTTTGGCGGTTGCTTTGGTGCTATCCGTTTGGTACGCCAGTTCGTCAGCAACGGTAATCAGCCCCCCTTTTGGGCTATCTTTAAGGCTTACACGTGGGTTACCGTCTGTCGATTGGGTACTTTGCGCGGCATCCACCAACAAAACATTACCTTGAGCTGCTGCAATGCCATCTTGCACGTTAACGACCACTTTATCGGCAGAGATTTGCTGACGACCTTGGTTGATTTGCACATCGCCTGACAATTCAGCGTAGTTTTCATTGTCATAATAGCCATAGTCAGCCGAGGCATAAATTGGGAAGCTGCTATTGGGTTGGTCGGTAGCAGCTGCCGCTAATGCTTGCTGTTGATAGATGGTCGAAGTGGGATATACCCAGTTGCCATGACACATGGCGTCTTTTCGGGTGGCTGCTTTTGATTGCGTATTTGCTTGAGCACCCGACTGTTGACTATCAGGCGTGAGCGGGTTCAGTAAATTTGGATTAGCATTTGGATTAGCAACCGTGGCGCTAGTATCGTCCGTGGTTTGCTGGGTTTTGGGTTGATAAAAGGTTTTGAGCTTATCTAGACTGGCTTGCTGCTGTTGATTTGGGGTAAAGTTGGGACGAGTACGCGCAGAGTTTGGTTTGACGTCAGGCGCGCTAATCGGCGTGATACCTTGATTGGTGGTTACATCGACAGCAGTGGCGTTGTCTGCTGTGGTGGCGATACTACTATCGGTATCGGGCGTTGCAGCTGAGGCATCAAGGTTTTGTTTTTTAATACTCTGTGTTTCAGGGCTTTGTGCCTCAATACTTTGTGAGTCAATGTTTTGAGCTGCTGTGCTTTGTGCTGCCGCTGTATCAGTCGATTCCGTAACGGCGGTTGTCGGCAACACCGCCGCAAGCGCTGAGGTTGAATACAAAGTAGTGAACATCGCGCCAAGCGTCATCGCTAAAACGTTGGTATGTCGATAAATTTGGTGTAATGATTGATGCAGACGTGTGGGCTGGGTTGGCAAAGACGAATGTGAAGTTAAACGATTAGAAGTTGACGAAATAGGCGACAATTTCACAGATTTTTTCATTAGACATTTACCAAAGACGCAATATAAAAACCTTCACATCATATCACTAGCGTCATCAATATACTATTGCAAAAGATGTTTAAAATTGCAAACATGTTAGACGCCACTTGAGAGATACGCAGATTTTCGGTAGCATAACTTATTTTTATTGAGTAAGCCCACGTTATGAACCATTCCGCCGCACAACTTGCCAATCAAGACCCTTGCGATAGCGTAGCTTCGCCATCAAATACCGAGCCACTTAAACAACAGCCACTTGAACAACAATCACTTAAGCAACAGCCACTTAAACAACAGTCACGTGAACAACAGCTGCACACTTGGTTGACCCAAGTTTTTCAAAATCAGTCATTGCAGCATGAAAAAATACCTGGTGATGCCAGCTTTCGCAGCTATCATCGCTTAACCGTCGACAATCAACACTATATCGTGATGGATGCGCCGCCAGCAAAAGAATCGGTGAAAGAATTTATCGCCGTGGACAATTTAATGGCAGGTCATGTGCATGTGCCAAAAATGATTGCCACGGATGAACAGCAAGGTTTTATCGTCCTTGAGGATTTGGGAAACACGGATTTTGCCGATGTCATCGCCAAAGATTTAACGGATGCAGGCGAGCTGGTAAAAACTGCGCGCTATTATCATCAGGCAATGCAGGCAATTTTGGCGATTCAAAAGATTGATATCAATGATGCCAAAGCCGTTATCCCAAGTTACGATGATGCCTTGCTGCACCGAGAAATGGGCTTGTTTAGCGAGTGGTTTTTACCTTATATCGGCGTGACGATGACCCCAGACTTAGAGACGCTGTGGCAAGATTTGCAGTCTAATATTATCCAGCAAGTCATCGCTCAGCCTCAAGTGGTGGTGCACCGTGATTTTCACAGCCGTAATTTGATGGTATTAAATCACAGCGATGAGTTGGGCGTGATTGATTTTCAAGATGCCGTCATCGGTGCCTATACCTATGATTTGGCGTCTTTATTGCGAGATGCCTATATCAATTATGATGAAACATGGGTAAACACGCATCTGGCTCATTATCACCAATTGGCGCAAATTGACAAAAGCTTGGCAGAGTTTACCGTGGATTTTAATATCATGAGTATGCAGCGTCATCTTAAAGTGTTGGGAATTTTTGTACGTTTGTTCGAGCGAGATGGCAAAGACCGTTATTTGGTCAACCTGCCCAAAGTTTTCAATGATTTATTAACTTGTCTAAAAGCTATCAGCCAAAGGGATGAGCATCATACTTTTGATAAATTTGCTGATTGGATGACAGCCGTTGTTGAACCTGCTTTTCATCAAAAAATCCAAGGATAAAAACCCATGTCAACCACCATCACCCAAGCCATGATTTTATCCGCGGGTAAAGGCACTCGGCTGCGCCCTTTAACCTTGACCACGCCAAAACCACTTGTCGAAGTCGGCGGGCAACCGCTTATCGTGTGGCATATCAAAGCACTCAAACAAGCAGGTATCACCGACATCACCATCAATGTGTCATGGCTTGCTGACAAACTGCTAAATGCAATCGGGGATGGCAGTCAATTCGGTGTCACCATTCATTGGTCGATTGAGCCAGAAGAACCGCTTGAGACAGCAGGCGGTATCAAGATGGCTTTGGCTACTGGTAAATTAAAAGACCAGCCATTTATCTTGGTCAATGGGGATGTGTGGACGCCTTTTGATTTTGCTCAACTAACTCAGCTTCAGTTAAACGATTCGCAGGCTTATTTGCTACTCACCGACCAAGCGACGCATAACCCAACTGGCGATTTTGCCTTAGAAAATGGCATGGTCAAGGTAGAAGGTACGCCAAAATATACCTTTGCAGGGATTAGTGTGATGTCACCAAGATTATTGGATACGGTCAAGACAGGGGAGACTGCGCCGCTTGCGCCAATACTTAAACAAGCCATGCAAGCAGGTTTGGTAATGGGGGATTTGCTGAGCGATGCGTGGGTCGATGTAGGTACGCTTGAGCGTTTAGAAAATTTGAACCAAAAATTGTCGACTAAAAAGTGATTTGGCAGAAAATTTCATCTTTTGCCATTTTGCTTTTATTTGAAAGCCGAGCAAACTAAACGGTTAAAGCTAAAAAAATGACCCAAAACTGTGATAAAATTTGTCACAGTTTTATTTTTAGCATGTTACATACGACAAAATTTAATTCTGTAATTAATTCTGTACTATAGGAAAGCCAATGACCACCCCAATTTCTGAACGTCGTCTTGCCAACGCCATCCGTACCCTAGCTTTTGAAGCGGTGCAAAAAGCCAATTCTGGACATCCAGGCGCGCCGATGGGCATGGCAGATATCGCTGAAGTGTTATGGCGTAAGTTTTTAAAGCACAATCCAACCGACCCAAATTGGCTAAATCGCGACCGTTTTGTGCTTTCAAATGGTCATGGCTCAATGCTGCAGTACGCTTTGCTGCACTTGACAGGGTATGACGTTAGCATTGAGGATATCAAAAATTTCCGCCAATTGCACTCTAAAACCCCCGGTCACCCTGAATATGGCTATACCGCAGGTGTGGAAACTACCACAGGTCCGTTGGGTCAAGGGATTGCCAACGCCGTAGGTTTTGCGATTGCAGAAAAAACCCTAGCCGCGCAATTTAACCGAGATGGTCACCAAGTCATCGACCACCAAACCTATTGCTTTTTAGGTGATGGCTGTTTGATGGAAGGTATTAGCCATGAAGTTTGCTCATTAGCCGGTACGCTGCAGCTGGGCAAATTGGTTGTCTACTATGATGACAACGGTATTTCGATTGATGGTGACGTTGAAGGCTGGTTTTCAGATGACACCCAAAAACGTTTTGAAGCTTATGGCTGGCAAGTGCAAAAAGTTGACGGTCACGATACCGATGCCATCACCCAAGCGACCCAAAATGCTATAGCTGAAAAAAATAAACCCTCACTTATCATCTGTAAAACCGTGATTGGCGCAGGTTCACCCAACAAGCAAGGCTTGGAGGCCTCACATGGCGCACCCCTTGGCGCGGATGAAATCTTGCTTACCCGTCAAGCACTCAAGTGGGATCACGAAGCCTTTGAACTGCCAGACGATATTTATGAAGGGTGGGACTGTACAGTTAAAGGTCAAGCGCTACAACAATCATGGGAAAGTGAATTCGATGCTTATAAAGACGCTTACCCAGAGCTTGCCAGTGAATTGCTTCGCCGTGTGAATGGTGACTTGCCAGCAAATTTTGAGACACAAGCCCAAGAATTTATTAAGGCGTGTCAAGATAACCCAGAAAACATTGCAACGCGTAAAGCCAGCCAAAATTCAATCAATGCCTTGCAGCCATTATTGCCAGAGCTGCTTGGCGGTTCTGCTGATTTGGCAGGGTCAAATCTGACTTGGTTTAAAAATGCCAAAGCGATTGAAGATGATGCGGCAGGTAACTATATTCACTATGGTGTGCGTGAATTTGGTATGACGGCGATTGCCAATGGTATAGCCTTATATGGCGGCTTTATTCCGTATGTGGCAACGTTCTTGATGTTTATGGAATATGCACGCAATGCAGTGCGTATGTCCGCCTTGATGAAACAACGCGTCATTAATGTCTATACTCACGACTCAATCGGTCTGGGTGAAGATGGACCTACTCACCAACCTGTCGAGCAGTTGTCAAGTCTGCGTGCCACCCCAAACCTACATACTTGGCGCCCGTGTGATACGGTTGAGTCAGCTGTGGCATGGGTAGAAGCGTTGAAAGCAAAATCAACGCCATCTGCGCTGATTTTTAGCCGTCAAAACCTACCGCACCAAGCGCGAGATATCGAGCAAGTAGCCAATATTGCCAAAGGTGGTTATGTGCTAGCCAAAGAACAAGGCGAGCTACGTGCCATCATCATCGCCACAGGTTCAGAGATTGAGCTTGCCATGAATGCTTACACTGAATTGACTGCCGAAGGTTTGGGCGTGCGCGTTGTATCAATGCCCTGTGCTGAAGTGTTTGCCAAACAAGAAATCAACTACCGTGACAGTGTGTTGCCACCGCAAGTGCGTGCACGTGTGGCGGTTGAAGCCAGCCATATCGATTATTGGTACAAGTTTGTAGGGCTTGATGGTAAAGTCGTGGGTATGACCACCTTTGGTGAGTCTGCCCCTGCCAAAGACTTGTTCCCATACTTTAACATCACCACTGATGCGGTCATTCAAGCCGTGAAAGCGGTTGTATAATTTTTAAAATATTGTTTGGTAAATTAAAACGTGCTATATTTTTTAGCACGTTTTTTTTTGCAAGGTTTCAATGACAATTTCAATCATTATTAGCATAGTTTCTCTTATAATTGCAGTGGCTTCAATGTCGATTAACTATTGGCTTTGGCGAAAAATAAATCGTCCTGTAGTTACGGCTAGAATTTCTTCAAAGGAAACAAATAGCCCAGCAATAAACTTGCTGGTTGAAAATACAGGTAATATGCCTGCAAAAAATATAAAAATAATTTCCAACAGAAAAGATGTTTTATCTTGTTTAAATGGTGAAAAGATACCTAACGATGTAAATGAAGTTTTATTTAAAGATACAATTATTCCAGTTTTAGCTAATGGGAAAGTCGCAACAACAGGATTCTGGGCGTTTGGAGCCAAAGAATTTAAAGAAAATAGTGATAGATGGCGTTCTGGAGCAGTTCTGCCTATTATCATTGAGTATTACAATTTTGAAGGAAGAAAATTTATAGAAAAATCTGAATTAAGATTTGCACCTGACAATGCGTTCGCATTTTATTCATGGAGCTAATAAAGCTAATTGAATTGTCTCATTCATAGTGACAGCAATAAAAGCATTAACACTGTTATCATTCAACCGCCAATCGCCAAGCACCAACCGTTGTTTATCGCCAATTTGATGAACAGCAGGGCGATGAGTATGCCCATGAATCAGGATATCGGCTTTTTGCAAGGCTTGTTTCACGGCTTGTTTATTGACATCCATGATTTGCAGGGATTTTTTGGCATTATCAGTTTTGCTTTTTTGGCGTAAATCTTGCGCGATTTGTTGGCGTTTTTTTATAGGTAGCGCGAGCAAAATTTTTTTAGTGATAGGATGTTGGATGATTTTGCGAAAGCGTTGGTAACCTTTATCATCGGTGCACAGCGCATCGCCATGTTCTAGGCGAACTTTTCTGCCATTGAATGTCAAATAAAACGGCTCAAAAATCAATTGCCCGCCAAACTTGTCGCAAAATTGCTGCCCAAGCAGAAAATCCCGATTACCATGCATGACAAAAATCTGGCAGTTTTTATCGGATAATGTTTTGAGCTTTTCTATAATCGGTTGAAGCGCATCTGTTAAGGTGTCTGTATCGGCAACATCATCCCCTAGCCAAGCTTCAAACCAATCACCGAGAATAAAAAACTGTTTTAGATTAGGCAATAAAGCCAGTTTATCCAAAAAATCTAAAAAAGCCTGCCCTAAAGGATTAGTGGCAGGCTCATTCATGCTCAAATGTAAGTCACTGATAACAACCTGCGCAATGGCAGAGGGATTATCGGTGACCAAATCTGTAAAACTTTGCATACAAAAAATTATTTCTCAATTACTTTTGCATGGGTAATCACCACAGGCGTGGTTGGTACATCAGCGTGGAAGCCGTATTTACCAGTCGGTACACCTTTGATTTTATTGACAATGTCCATGCCTTCAGTCACTTTACCAAACACCGCATAACCCCAACCTTGTGGGTTTTTGCCCGAGAAGTTTAGGAAGCTATTATCTTTTACATTGATAAAAAACTGCGCGGTCGCTGAATGTGGGTCAGAAGTACGTGCCATCGCAATCGTGCCGACTTCATTTTTTAAACCATTATCCGCTTCGTTTTGGATTGGGGCATTGGTAGATTTTTCTTTCATGTTGGCGTCCATACCGCCACCTTGAATCATAAAACCGTCAATGACGCGGTGAAAAATCGTGCCATCATAATGACCTGATTTAACGTATTCTAAGAAGTTTGCCACAGTGTTGGGGGCTTTTTCTTGATTGAGTTCGATAACGATGTTACCCATGGTGGTTTCTAATTCTACATATGGCATATCCATTGTGTGCTCCTAATGGTTTTTATGGTTAAAAAAACGTATCTTGCAATTGTTGTGGCTATCCTAGCGATTTTCAATCAAAAAGTCAGTATTTAGTTTGCAAAGTTGGCAAAATTAAATGTTTCAATTAAATTCATTTAAGTTTTTTCAATGTCAAAAAACTGCTAGAATGGCAGATTAGTTCACCATTTTTGTAATAGGTAAGGGGCACCCAAATGACGGCGACGACCGACAAAAATACAAAAACCGACGATACAGCAACCAATAGTGAAAAAAATGACTTTATCCGTGCGATCGTACGCGATGACCTTGCTTCGCAAAAATATAGCCAGATTGTGACCCGTTTTCCACCTGAGCCCAATGGCTACTTACATTTGGGTCATGTCAAATCTATTTGTCTCAACTTTGGGCTTGCCAAGGAGTTTGCAGGGCTGTGTAACCTACGGTTTGATGACACCAATCCTGATGCTGAAGATCAGGAGTTTGTAGATAATATCAAAGATGATGTCAAATGGCTCGGTTTTGATTGGGCAGGCGAGGCTCGCTATGCGTCTAGTTATTTTGGTCAATTGTATGATTGGGCGGTGAAATTAATCAAACAAGGCGATGCCTATGTTGATTTGCAAAGTCCTGAGGATATTCGTGAAAACCGCGGTAATTTTGGTCAAGCAGGTAAAAATTCACCTTACCGTGATGCCAGTGTTGAAGAGAATTTGCAACGTTTTGACGATATGAAACTTGGCAAATATGGCAACGGTGAAGCGGTGCTTCGTGCCAAAATCGACATGGCAAGCCCCAATATGAATATGCGCGATCCAATTTTGTATCGTGTCATGCACCAAGCGCATCACCAAACAGGCGATGATTGGTGTATTTATCCCATGTACGATTATGCTCACCCGTTGTCAGATGCAATCGAAGGTATTACGCATTCGATTTGTACCCTAGAATTTGAAGACCACCGTCCGTTTTATGACTGGGTGGTAGATAAAGTGGGCTTTAACAATGAACCGCACCAATATGAATTTGCCCGCCTTAACGTAAACCATATTTTGACCAGTAAACGCAAACTTAAAAAACTGGTCGAAGATGACTTGGTGAGCGGCTGGGACGATCCGCGTATGCCGACAATTGCCGGTATGCGCCGCCGTGGTTATACCCCTGAAGGGTTGCGGGATTTTTGTGACCGTGTAGGCGTCAGCAAGTCAGACGGTGTGGTGGATTGTGGCTTACTCGAGTTTAGTATTCGTAACTCATTAGAGCATGTGAATCGTGCCATGGCGGTACTAAGCCCACTAAAAGTGACGATTACCAATTTTGATGAAGCCGTCGCCAATGTTGAAACACTCAAAAAAGACAGTGTAAAAACTAAACTCGACAATGGGGTTTTATGGTTGACCCAGCCTAAAAATAGCCATGATGACAGCCAAGGTATGCGTGACATTCCCTTCACCAAAGAAATTTATATTGATAAAGGGGATTTTGAAATCACGCCGCCTGAGGGCTATAAACGCTTGTCACCGCAAAACCCAGAAATCCGCTTACGCAATAGTTATGTGCTAAAGATTGAGGAGCACATCACTGACGAAAATGGCGAAGTGGTGGGGCTAACAGCGACTATTGACCCAAAAACGTTGGGCAACAATCCAGAAGGTCGTAAAGTTAAAGGTGTGATACATTGGGTGTCAGCCAGTCTAGGTGTACCCGCGAAGGTACGTCTGTATGAGCAGCTTTTTACCCAAGAAGACCCTGCCAAGATTGACATCAATAATTTAGCTGCAGAGATTAACCCTAACTCGCTACGTGAAGTAGATGCCATTGTCGAGCCTTCTTTATCACAAGTCAATGCAGGCGAGCGTTTCCAATTTGAACGCGAAGGGTTTTTTGTGGCAGATAGTAAAGACTATTCACCAGAGCATTTGGTGTTTAACCGTATTGTGACCTTAAAAGACAGTTTCAAACCATAAATCATCTTTAACTTATAAATTAGCTGGCATAGCAATATGTCAGCTTTTTTTATAAAAGGATATCTTAACCTATTGTTACTTATGGTTTTATTATTGTATTAGCTAAACGGTTTTGTTATTTTTTTACATGCGTAATATTTGTACTGTGCTAAACTACTCATCGTAAATTTAAGTCAGTCTTGCGTAATCAATCCGTTATTCTTGTTAGATTTTGTAACTTTTAATGGCTTGATTTTAATGGCTATTAGGCTTAATGTATCATTGTTCCTCTGTTTTTCGTAAATATATTGGTAGTTTTGGTAACTGTATGCTCTATCCAACAGCAAGTTAACCATGATTTGATTGAGAGTGTTGAAATGAAAACATTGTTAAAGAAAACGTTGTTAGGTGCTGTGATTGCACTGGTTGGCGTACAAAGTAATGCTGAATTAAATATGCAGACAGGTAGCCAGGCTAAAGTCAGTTGGGGTGGGCAGGGTAGTTTAGATAAAGCCCGTGCTATCATGTATAACAGCACACCACAGACGACAAGTTTTAATAGCGGTAATTATAATAATTATAACAATTCATACAGTGAGGATGATAGCTACAATCCAGCTTGGTCTCAAGACACCACGCGGGCTTCGGGCAGCTATTTTGCCAACTCCAAAGGTGCTCTGGTAGTAGATGCGTTAACGGGCAATACCATTTATGAAAAAAATGCTGATATCGCCCGTCCAATTGCCTCAATCAGTAAATTGATGACGGCTGTGGTGGTGGCGGAATCAGGCGCTAACATGAGCGAAACATTGACGATTAGTCCATTAGATTTCAAAACCCCAAAACAATCGGGCAGTGACCGTCTAAAAGTTGGCGATCAGCTTAATCGTGCTGAAATGCTACTGATGATGATGATGAAATCAGAAAATCCCGCGGCTAAAGCATTAGCACGTACTGACCCTATGGGCTATGACAATTTTATCAGCCGTATGAACCAAAAAGCGCGTGAATTGGGGATGACGCAAACCCGTTATTATGACCCATCGGGTTTGGATTCTCGGAATGTGGCATCACCGCGTGATTTGGCAATTTTGGCGCGCTATGCTTATAAGCATAATTTAATTAGCCAGTTTAGTACCACGCCTAGCCGCCAATTTGGCGTAAATAATATCAATTCAGGTTATCGCACGATTGCAGCGCGCAGTACCAATTACATGGTACGTGACGGTCTATACAATATTGGCCTATCAAAAACGGGGTATATTCGTGAAGCGGGTAACTGTGTTTTGTTTGAAACCAATGTCGGTAATCGTCCAGCCATCGTAGTGTTATTGGGCGCCAATGACTCAAAAACCCGTTGGAACGATGCAGAAAATATTATTGCTAATTTAAGCATGCGCCGATTCACCTAATCAATTCGCAGTTTACTGACTGATTTTTTGATAAAAAAGCAAGGATAACTGTCCTTGCTTTTTTATGGGTGCAAAACTACCAAAACCAGCTATTTGGTGTGTTTTATAAGCTATTTAGCGTGTTTCATACAAGTGGTGGCAAAGGGTACTGCTTCTAAGCGCGCGGGCTCGATTTCTTCACCACTCACAGCGCAAATACCGTAAGTCCCATTTTCTATACGAAGTAAGGCATTATTCACCAATTCAAGGTTTTGCTGGGCTTCGACTAGCAAGTTTTTACGTACATCGTTTTGCTCATTAATCACCGCTTGGTCATCCCAATCTTGGGTCATATCCGTATCAGGATTTTGCATATCATGTTGGATTTTATGCACGCGAGTTTGGTATTCTTGTTTTAGGTCAAGTAATCGTTGTTTTGCTTTGTCAAGGTCAACCATACGGCCTCCAATTTTATAATAAAATATTGAACGCAGTGCTGCGTTCATGTTTTTGTTATTATAAGCTTATCATCAAGACTCTTGTTAATAAAGTAGTAATATAGTAGTCATACCGTGTTATCACCGCGCGCAGCATTAGTTGATAGCATCAATAATGTTAAAAATACTCAAAATATGCTAATCTACGCTTATTTTTTTATTCAATTTTTGTTGTCATGTGACGACGTTTTATCAACCCCTACGGGTCACCATCCTGTTGTTAACTTAGAGGTTAATCCATGCAATTTGCTCGTTTAAACGATATTGATGTTTCTGGCAAAACAGTTTTGATTCGCGAAGATTTAAATGTACCGTTAAAAGATGGCAAAATTGCCAATGATGCCCGCTTAAAAGCAAGCTTACCCACCATTCAGTTGGCTTTAGATAAAGGCGCAGCGGTTATCGTTTGTTCACATCTAGGTCGCCCCGACCCATCAAACCCTGAAGCCAAATATTCATTGCAGCCAGTCGCAGATTATTTGGGTGATGCTCTGGGCAAACCTGTCAAATTAGTGACCGATTATGCCCAAAATAATGTGACAGTAGCCCCAGGTGAAGTTGTGCTACTGGAAAATGTACGTTTTAATGCGGGTGAGAAGAAAAATGATGCCGCTTTATCTGAACGCTACGCCGCTTTATGTGATGTATTTGTGATGGATGCTTTTGGTACTGCTCACCGTGCTGAAGCGTCGACAGAAGGCGTTATCGCCAAAGCAAAGATTGCCTGTGCAGGCCCATTATTGGCGGCAGAACTTGATGCATTAGCCAAAGCTTTAGATAACCCGGCCAAGCCCATGCTTGCGATTGTTGGTGGCTCGAAAGTTTCTACCAAATTGGATGTGCTTAAATCATTGGCAAAAATCTGTGACCAAATCATTGTGGGTGGTGGTATTGCCAATACATTCTTGGCAGCCAAAGGTGCCAATGTCGGTGCATCGCTATATGAAGCGGACATGGTAGAAACGGCGAAAAGCATTATGCAAGAAACCAATGTATTGCTACCTGACGAAGTGGTCGTCGCCCAAAAATCACAGATTGATTTTGATGATTTTTTGGGCTCGCTAGAATCTGCCGATGCCGTAACCAAATCGGTCGATACCATTGCAGATGATGAAATGATTCTAGACATTAGTGCAAACAGTGCGGCGAAACTTGCCGATGCGATTAAAAATGCCAAAACCATCTTATGGAATGGACCTGTCGGCGTATTTGAAGTCGATAAATTTGGTGAAGGTACCAAAATCGTCAGTGAAGCAGTCGCAGCAAGTGCAGGCTTTAGCATTGCAGGCGGTGGTGATACGCTCGCTGCGATTGATAAATACAAGGTCGCCGATAAAGTAAGCTACACATCAACAGGGGGCGGGGCGTTCTTAGAATTTGTGGAAGGTAAAACATTACCTGCCGTGCACGCACTGAGCCAACGTGCCTAAATTCTAATAATCATTATCATTAATTCAGCGATTTAAATTTATCATGGCTGAATTAATGTAATGTTAAGTTAATATTTGTATTTTAAACATTGTAATTAATTGCACTAAAAATATATTGTCGATAAGATATTATGCAAGTATGTATACCCATATGTTTGGCGTTTAAGGAATGAATATGTTAAAACGTAATTTAGTATTGGCAACTTTATTAGCCACTTTATCAATTACTGCGTGTAGTAAAAAAACGGAAGAAGCCGCAGCTAACGGTCAGCCTGAAGCTGCAGCGAGCGCAGCGGGTCAAGACATTAAAGATGCGACTGCAAGTGCCGCTAGCGCAACAGCAAATGCAGGTGACGCAGTTGCCAGTGCTGCTACCACGGGTGCCGCGGTTGCCCAAGGCGCAGCAATCAACGCGACTGAAGCTGTTGCCAATGGTGCCGCCCAAGCTACCGAAAACGTAGCCTCTGCTGTAGCGACTGGTGCAGCCAATGTAGCACAAGGTGCAGAAGCGGTTAAAAACGATGCAGCAAATAGCAACACTGATATCCAAACCACGGTACCAGAAAAACAAAAATATTAATTTTAGCATTTACTCTAAAAGAGCCCCAAAATTATTTTGGGGCTTTTTGATTGGGTTAGGCATGTTGTCATGATATCTATCATCGCAAAGTTATTTTTTTTGAATTCAAATTGTAGTGCACTTCTGTTATACTCAAGCCTTGTCCAACACGGCAAAACCCAGTTTTTCTAAAATTTTCAATTGATTATTAACTTTACTAAGAGAAAGTAATATGGCTTTGATTTCTTTGCGTCAGCTTTTAGACCATGCAGCAGAAAACAACTATGGTGTTCCTGCATTTAACGTCAATAACTTAGAGCAAATGCGTGCCATTATGATGGCAGCCGATGAAACCAATTCACCCGTAATTGTGCAAGCCTCGGCAGGCGCACGCAAATACGCGGGTGCTCCATTTTTACGCCATCTTATTTTGTCTGCCATTGAAGAGTGGCCACATATTCCAGTGGTTATGCACCAAGACCATGGTACCAGTCCAGAGGTTTGCCAACGCTCAATCCAACTGGGTTTTTCATCGGTGATGATGGATGGCTCGTTAAAAAGTGATGGTAAAACCCCTGCAGATTATGATTATAATGTGGCAGTGACGCGTGAAGTGGTAAAACTCTCTCACGCTTGTGGCGTATCAGTAGAAGGTGAAATTGGCGTTTTAGGTAGTCTTGAAACGGGTATGGCTGGTGAAGAAGATGGCGTAGGGGCAGAAGGTAAACTTGACCACTCACAGCTGTTAACCAGTGCCGATGAAGCTGAGCAATTTGTTAACGATACCCATGTGGATGCACTTGCGATTGCAGTCGGCACTAGCCATGGGGCGTATAAATTTACCCGACCACCTACCGATGATATCTTATCGATTGCACGTATTAAAGAGATTCATGCCCGCATTCCTAATACTCACCTCGTGATGCATGGCTCTTCAAGTGTGCCACAAGAATGGCTCAAAGTGATTAATGAAAATGGCGGCAATATCGGTGAGACTTATGGTGTGCCAGTTGAGCAAATCGTAGAAGCCATCAAACATGGTGTACGTAAAGTCAATATCGACACCGATTTACGTTTAGCATCAACGGGTGCCATTCGCAAATTCCTCGCTGAAAACCCAGCAGAATTTGACCCACGCAAATATTTTGCCAAAACCATCGATGCCATGAAAGCGGTTTGTATCGATCGCTATACCGCATTTGGTACGGCGGGTAATGCGGATAAAATTCGCCCAATTAGTCTAGAAAAAATGGTTAGTTTCTATAACTAAACACTAGAACTAAAGTTTTAGCAAATGACTAAAAAGCATGACATTCAAGAGAGCATGACATTTAAGTGGGTTGACTGAGGTTGCCCACTTTTTTATTGGATTAAATTATTTGTAGTGAGTTATCAATGATAGGATTAATTCAAGGGCAAGTGCATCATCTAATGGCACCTACGGTAGTGGTGATGACAACAGCGGGCGTTGGGTATGAAATTGAGATGCCGCTCAATGCATTTTGCCAAGTACAATTAAATCAGTCCGTCACCTTGTGGACACATTTTTTGGTACGCGAGGATGCTCAGTTGTTATTTGGGTTTTTAAGCCATAGCGATCGGGAAGTGTTTAGACTGTTGCTTAAAGTCAATGGGGTGGGGGCAAAGATGGCGTTGGCAATGATGTCAACCGTAACGGTGCAGGAGTTGCACCAGTTTGTGATGAACAATGATGAGCTGGCATTGACGCGTATCCCAGGGGTTGGCAAAAAAACCGCACAGCGATTGATTGTTGAATTAAAAGACAAAATCAAGCACTTAGGTGATACGTCAGGTTTTGCCCCTTCATTGCCATTAGAGACCGATAATGGTAATGAGGGCATTATTATTGCTGAAGTCGAAGCGGGGTTAATTGCACTAGGTTATCGCGATAAAGAAGCGCAAGCTGCGATAAAACTGGCAAAATCTGCCATTGATTCACCGTTAACCATCCAAAGTCTGCTTAAGGCATCTCTGAAAAATTTGGCGATGAATTAAAATTGCATAAAAAAAAGAGGCTCAAATGACCCTCTTTTTTTAACCGTTAAATTTATTCTTTTTCGGTTTTTGACGCATCTGGCTGGGATAATAAGTTTTTTTCTAGATAATGAATGTTTTGTGCTTGTTTACAAAATGCCTTATCTTGCAAAATTACATCGCGATGCAACGGCACATTGGTTTTTATGCCGGTGATAATCAGCTCATCAAGGGCATGACGAAGCTTGGCAATCGCTTGTTCACGGGTTTGCCCATGACAGATTAATTTGCCAATCAATGAGTCGTAAAAGGTTGGAATAGCATAGTTGGGATAAAGGTGCGAGTCAAAACGTACACCGCTACCGTTTGGCATAAAAAAGTGGGTCACCGTACCCGGTGAGGGCATGAAAGTCACAGGGTCTTCGGCATTGATACGGCACTCGATGGCATGACCGCGAATTTCTATTTCGTTTTGACGATACGATAACCCATAGCCAGATGCGATTTTGAGTTGTTCAACCACCACATCAATGCCGGTAATCATCTCGGTGACAGGGTGCTCAACCTGTACGCGGGTATTCATCTCAATAAAGAAAAATTGCTCGTCTTCATATAAAAATTCAAACGTCCCTGCACCGCGATAGTTAATTTGCTCACAAGCGCGGACGCAAGCTTGCAAAATGGGCTCTTTGATATCATCAGGAATCTCTGGGGCAGGGGCTTCTTCAAGCACTTTTTGGTGACGACGTTGTAGCGAGCAATCGCGATCAAATAAATGAATGGCATTGCCTTCGCCATCACCTAAAACTTGCACTTCGACGTGGCGTGGATTTTTTAAAAAGCGCTCCATATAGACGCTATCATCCCCAAACCACAATTCGGCTTCTTGTTTGGCGGCTTGTACTTGAGACAATAACTGCTCAAGGCGTTCAACCACGCGCATACCACGACCACCACCACCCGCTGCCGCTTTGATTAACAGGGGAAAACCAATGGCTTTAGCTTGTTCTTCAGCGTTAGCCAGAGTGACGCTACCCACTGAGCCAGGGACGGTAGGCACACCGGCTTTTTTCATGGCGTTGATAGCGGATATTTTGTTACCCATTAAGCGAATGTGCTCAGGCGCAGGACCTACGAAGGTTAGCCCTGCCTCTTCCACGCGTTCGGCAAATTCAGCATTTTCAGATAAAAACCCATAGCCTGGGTGAATGGCATCAGCGCCAGAGATTTCTGCGGCTGTTAAGATAGTATCGATATTGAGATAGCTTTGACTGGCATTTGGCTTGCCAATACAGATGGATTCGTCAACGAATCGAAGGTGCATCAAGTTGTCATCTGCAGTTGAGTAGACGCCCACCGTTTGGATGCCAAGCTGCTTACAAGCGCGAACAATGCGAAGTGCAATTTCACCACGATTGGCGATCAGTAATTTTTTTATCATTGCTATCCCTAATTTTTATCGATAATCAAACTTCAAATAGACAAAAAAGTTAAAAATTAAGACTCGTAACGGACAATCGGTTGACCAAATTGCACCACATCGCCGTTTTGTACCAAGATTTCTGCAATGATACCGCTTTGGGTTGCTTCAAGCGGGTTCATAATTTTCATGGCTTCAATAATGCCTAAACTATCGCCTGCTTGTACTTGTTGACCGACCTTGATAAATGGCGCGTCATTAGGACTCGGTGCAACATAATACACCCCAACCATCGGTGATGTTTCTACCATGCCAGATTTTACAGGGGCAGCATTAGCGGTTGTCGTGGTGGCTGTAGTTGCTGTGACGGGTTGAACATTCGCTTGGGGTAAATGGCGGGAAATAGAGACCTTTTTATCGCCATCTTGTACGGTTAATTCTGCTAACGTTCGCTCTTCCATTAAGTCAATAAGTTGTTTGATTTTACTTATATCCATATCCTAACTACCTTAAAATTATACGCTTTATAGACTACTAATTCATAGATTGCCGTATTGTAACAAGATTTTTCTAAAATAAATAGATATAGCAGGGTATATTTGTGTACGTTTGTACACTTAAAATTTGCTGCCATGTTGCTATTGATTTTAGGCTAGATTGTATTGCTACTGATATTTCTGAACCAAATAATTAAACGCTGCGGTATAACCAAAAGCGCCCATACCACAGATGACGGCTTCAGCTTTGTCACTAAAATAAGAATGCTGTCGAAATGGCTCACGCGTGTGGATATTGGAAAGATGAACTTCTATAAAAGGTTTATTTACGGCGAGTAGCGCATCGCGAATTGCCACCGATGTGTGAGTAAAGGCAGCGGGATTGATGATAATCGCGTCAATCTGCTCGTCAGGATTTGTGGTCAACAAACCGTGATGATGGATTTTATCAATGAGGGCAGATTCTTGATTTGTTTGAAAACAGGTGAGTTTGACTTGATGATTGCTGGCTAATTGTCTTATATCATCTTCAATATTTTGTAGGGTTTGAAATCCGTAGATTTCTGGTTCTCGCTTGCCAAGCAAATTAAGATTGGGACCATTTAATACTAACACATGGGTTAGTTGGGTCTTTGTTGCTATTGCTGTCGTTGTCGTCATGATGCTTCCTTTATCGTGGCTGATTTAAAATTTCCTCAAGTTTTTGCAACCTTAACTTGTCAATGGCTTCACCGATCTCTTTGCCGGTCAGCTCGCTTGCCACATCTTTGGCAGAAATTTGAGTTAATTGTGTTTTGATGGTGGTTAATAGCGCGGTTTGTTTGACCTGTTGATAAAGATGAACGACTTTCAAGGCTTGCTCTAAAAGTGAGGTATCTTTAAGGCTATTACTTAATCTTAACAGCGCAAACAATTGGTCTGCAGTTAAGTGATTAAAATTTTTTAATTCATCAAAGTGCTCAAGAATAAATAACCCCAATCGCTCAGTGTTTTTTGGTACCTTTAAACCTTGGCAAAATTCTAAATACTCAGTGGTTGGGTTATTGTGTTGCTGATCAGACTTAAAGCAGGTTGCAACCAAAGCAAACTTCATGATGTTGTCCGCTTGTTGCTCTCCCGCCATGCGCAGAGCAGATAACATCAATTGCCATTGGCTAGGATTATTATTGGATGCTTGATACAGTTTTGGCATAATGACATCGAGGACATTGAGCTGATAAAGCGTGTCAAAATAAATATCCGACCAAGCCTGCGTTAATGCTTTTGACGTCTCTGACCATACCCGCTCAGCGACAAGATGACTCAGCTCACCTGCGGCCTTCATTTGGCTGGTAAGTTTCGTGGTTGATTCATCGACTGTAAATCCAAGTGGCGCATAACGACTGGCAAAACGAGCAAGGCGCAATACGCGTACCGGATCTTCTGCAAAAGCGGCGGACACATGGCGTAATTTTTTTTGGTTAATATCTGCTAAGCCACCATACGGGTCGATAATATCGCGCGCATCAAATTTGCCCCGTTTAAAACTGCAGTCAAACAAGCCATTAACTTGTATGGCCATGGCATTGATGGTGAGATCGCGCCTGATTAAATCTTCTTCTAAGGTGACGGCGGCGTCAGCGTATACCTTAAAACCAAGATAGCCGTTACCGCTTTTGCGTTCCGTGCGAGCCAGTGCATATTCGTCATGGGTCTTTGGATGTAAAAAAACCGGAAAATCGGCACCTACCTGCGAAAATCCCAATTCAAGCATCTGCTCAGGCGTTGCGCCGACTACCACATAATCGTGTTCAGTGACCTCGCGCGCTAATACATAATCGCGTACCGCACCACCGACCAAATAAACTTGCATGACCACCCCGATGTTTTATCTAAATTAAACCCATAAAAAAACCAGTTTAGAGCACTAAACTGGTTTTATCAATCAACACAAAATTATTTTGCCAATTCTTGCGCTTGCGTTACCGCTACAGCAGTCATGTTGACGATACGACGTGCTGTCGCAGAAGATGTCAAGATATGTACAGGTCGTTGCGCTCCCAATAACAATGGACCGACAGTGACACTATTGGTCGCCGTTTTTAGCAAGTTAAATGCGATGTTAGCCGCATCTAAGTCTGGCATGATGAGTAGGTTGGCTGAACCTGTCAACTTGCTAAATGGGAATGAGGTATGGCGGATACGGTCATCAAGCGCGGTATCACCATGCATTTCACCGTCAAACTCAAAATCAACATTCATATCGGTCAGTAAATCATAGACTTGACGCATTTTTTTGGCGCTTTCAAAGTCAGATGAACCAAAGTTTGAATGTGATAACAATGCCACACGCGGTTCAAGACCAAAGCGGCGGACTTCTTGCGCTGCTAATACTGTCATTTCTGCTAGTTGTTCAGCGCTTGGGTCTTCATGCACATAAGTGTCAGCAATGAACAAGTTACGACCTTGAATCAATAAGGCATTTAACGCATAAAAATCTTTAGCATCTGCTTGTTTTTTGATGACGTTTTGCACGTAGTTTAAGTGCAAGTGGTATGAACCAAAAGTACCACAAATCATACCGTCAGCATCGCCACGTTCAACCATTAGCGCGCCAATCAAAGAAGTTTTACGGCGAACATCACGACGTGCCAATTCAACCGTCACACCATTGCGTTTGTTCATCTCATAATAAAACTGCCAGTAGTCTTTGTAACGTGGGTCGCTTTCGATGTTGACTAGGTCATAATTTTCACCCGCCACCATACGTAAGCCCAACCGTTGGATTTGGTTGGCAATAATGGTTGGACGACCGACCAAGATAGGTTTTGCCAAGCCTTCATCCACCACAACTTGCACTGCCCGTAATACGTTTTCATCCTCACCTTCACAGTAAACGATACGTTTTGGTTCTTGTTTGGCACGGGTGAAAATAGGTTTCATTAGGAACGCAGAGTTATAAACGAACTCTGAGAGTTTATCGCGATAAGCACGCATGTTTTCGATGGGTAGCGTGGCAACGCCAGAATCCATCGCCGCTTTGGCAACCGCTGGTGCAATCTCCAAAATCAAATTTGGCTCTAACGGCCCCGGAATTAAGTATTCACGACCAAAACGTTGGGTTTCATCCACCGTTTTTTGACCTTTTTGTGGGGTGGCTTCCACATGTGCCATGGCAGCAATAGCTCGCACGCAAGCAATTTTCATTTCTTCGTTAACGGTTGTGGCACCGACGTCAAGCGCCCCACGGAAGATATAGGGGAAACATAGTGCGTTGTTTACTTGGTTTGGATAGTCAGAGCGACCTGTGGCGATAATCGCATCGGGACGCACCGCTTTGGCGTCTTCAGGTAGGATTTCTGGGTTTGGATTGGCGAGGGCAAAGATAATGGGATCTTGCGCCATGCGTTTTACCATATCTTGGGTCAGCATGCCAGCGGCAGAGAGACCTAAGAACATGTCCGCGCCTTCAATCACATCCGATAAGGTTTTGGCTTCGGTATCGCGGGCATAACGCTGTTTTGACTCATCGAGGTTTGCCCGGTTGCTGGTGATGATGCCTTTTGAATCGCCTACAAAGATGTGTTCTTTTTTGGCGCCCAACGCACAAATCAAATCCAAACAAGAAATCGCTGCAGCACCTGCACCAGATACCACAATTTTGATTTCTTCGATTTTTTTGCCGGTAATTTGTAGCGCGTTTAATAACGCGGCAGACGCAATAATCGCGGTGCCATGTTGGTCATCATGGAACACAGGAATATTCATGCGTTTACGCAGTTCTTTTTCAATATAAAAACACTCAGGGGCTTTGATATCTTCAAGATTGATACCGCCGAAGGTGGGCTCTAAAGAGGCAATCGCTTCGATGAATTTATCTGGATCGTTTTGTGCCACTTCAATGTCAAACACATCAATGCCGGCAAATTTTTTGAACAGCACGCCTTTACCTTCCATCACAGGTTTTGACGCCAAAGGACCGATATTGCCCAATCCTAGAACAGCGGTACCATTTGTCACCACACCAACTAAGTTGCTACGAGCGGTATAAAGCGCGGCTTTTTTGGGGTCTTTTTCAATTTCTAGACAAGGTACGGCAACGCCAGGCGAATAGGCAAGTGCCAAATCCCGTTGGTTGGCAAGTGCCTTGATGGGGGTAACAGAAATTTTACCTGGGCGTGGATTGGCATGATAATGCAAGGCGGCTTGTTCAAATAATTCTTTGTCTGATAAGCCATTGTTGGTCGGCGATAATTTATCCATAATATCCTTCGTTGCGACAGTCGTTTTCGAATCGTAGTGTTCGCTATTCTAGCACTATTGACAGATTGATGACTAGTTGAGTACCGGCAAAAAATAAAACTAGTTAGGTAAAAAATCGCGCTACCGACCTAGGCTATCATCTCAAGATGAGCAGCTGACGCATATTTCAGGCGCATCTGCCAACGGTGGCTCGGTGTCACTCGGTTTGGCTAATGCACTAACTTGGTAAGGATTAGCCAGTAGCTGATACAGTCTATCCATCTCGCTCATGTCATTTTGTTCAGCCAATTCAATGGCTTGCTGTGCCATGCTGTTTCTTAGGACATACACTGGATTGTGGCTCATTACCAACTGCAAAGAATCCTGCTGTAATTTGGTATGGTAGGTAGCAATCCAGTCCGCTAAGGTGGCATTGGGTTGACCGTTACCGCTGCTAATTGAAATTTTCAACTGATTAAGTAAATTAAATTCATGTAATAGGTTTAATTTATCATTAGGTTTGGCTTCAGCAACGATTGCTACCAGCGCGCGCAAGCTGTTGGTAAAGTCAAGTTTGTTTTGCTGCATGATCTCTAAATATTGCAAAACAAAGTCACAGTTTTCTTCACTAATGGGTAAGCCAAATTTTTGGCAGAGACCTTGCTGATAATACTGATAAAAAATCTCACCAAAACTATCTAAAATGTCGGTCAAATGCTCGCGCGACAAGGTTTCTGGCGGATGATTGGTCGTCAGTTTTTCGCCATTAAGGCGTAAAAATAAGGTAATCAGACGTGACAAATTCCAAAGTCCAATGGAAGGCTGATTTTGATAAACATAACGCCCGTTGTAATCAGAATGGTTGTTGATCCAAATCGGATTAAAGCGCTCCATAAAGCCATAAGGACCAAAATCGATGGTCGCGCCTGTGATAGATAAATTGTCGGTATTCATGACCCCATGGGCAAAGCCAATCAGCTGCCAATCAGCGAGGGTTTTGGCAGTTTTATCAACCACTTGTCTCAAAAAATCTTGAATGGGTGTGTCACTGTCAAAACAGTCGGCGAAATAAGTTTTGATGACATAACGGGTAAAATACAGCAATAAGTCAGGCGCATAATTTGCCACCCATTCAAAATGCCCAAAGCGAATATGACAATCTGCGGTACGTAGTAGCGCAGCGCCGCGTTCTCGTGTCTCACGGTTGACAGGGGTATCTGAAACCACAAAACCCAGTGCGTTGCTAGACCGAATGCCCAAGCAATTAAGCGCATGACCTGCCAAATACTCTCGCACGACGCTTCGAATCACCGCACGACCATCCCCCATTCGCGAGTAGGGGGTTAATCCTGCGCCTTTTAGATGCAAATCGGTCAATTGTCCGTCTTTATCGATTACCTGAGCGAGTAATAGGCCACGACCATCGCCTAATTGCCCTGCCCATTGCCCAAATTGGTGTCCAGCATACGCCATGGCTAATGGTTCAAAGCCGTCGGGAACGATGTCGCCGCCCAAGATTTCAACCCAATGCTGCCTTAAAAACTCATCATCTGCCCAACCAATTTGGTGGGCGACTTGCGGATTAAAATGCCCTGCTTGCGGGTTGGTGAGCGGTTTGGGGGGTTGTTTATGATACAGTCTTGGATCGAGCGTGGCATAAGAGTTTTCGATTTTCATAATTTTTCCATTTTTATAGGCATTACTAATTTGGCGGTTAAATGCCCCCTGTTTCCTGTTTAAGGCATTTTAAGTCATTAGTTGCGCTATAATAGCGCGTTAACAGCCGGCTGAAAATTTGATTAAGCTTGCTGACGTTTTTGAAAATTTATATTGCTTACTATACCTTTATCCGACGATAGCGTCTGTGCAATAACTGTGCATGAGTCAATGCCGCTATAAAACTCACTTTTTGCTGTCATTAAGCGTTACTTGATAGAAAATCCGCTTAAAAAAGCAGTTAAAAAAAACAGGTAAAGAAAGCCTCTTAAAAAAACTACCTAAAAAGCCACTTACGTAAAGGAAGGTCATGCCTGCGTTAGATCTGAACAATCCCAACAATGTCTATCTGGTTCAGTCGGGGTTTAATGTCCAAGATATCGAAAAATCGCCTACCTTGGTCAATTTGCTCAATCGATTTCAAGGTAACTTACTCATTGATGAGCAGGATACCACCGTCGGTGTCGGCGCAAAAACCTACGGCAATACCATTCATATTGCGAAAAGTTACAAAAATTTTTTGAACATCGCCCATGAGCTAGGACACGCAACCGGTCAATACCAACAAATCAATAGTGATAAAGACAATTTGTATCAATTTGATACGCCACAAGCCTATGGAATGGCACGCGCCAAAGCGGAGGGTGAGGCAACTTATTATGAGTTTTTGGTGGCAAAAGAATTGGGTTATACCACCTTTAAAAAACCGCTTTGGCTCGATAACGCGGCAAAACCGCAAGATAAAGATGTGTTTACTGAAGTCGATGAAATCATGCGCCAAGCAATCAGTGAAAAAGACAAAATAACCCAATTGGCAGTCCTTAATCAAAGCATGTTGCCCAGTGGGCAGTTTCACGCGCCACTTTATACATATGATGAATACAATACCTTGGTGTTCTTGAATAACCGTTTTACTGGTTCGCGTATATCGCAAGATTATCAGCAAGCATTTGGCAAGCCACTGGATTGGAACAGTTATGAAGCCAAATCCCTTGCTAATAAAGCTAACCAGTATTTTGGCACCTTAGCTAATGACGTCATTATCAATCACCATATTGACGGTTCTGTGCTTGGACAGCAGGACGTAGGGGATTTATTATGGGGTAGTCAGGGGGACGATGTGTTAGTGGGTAATAGCGGTCAAGATAGGCTGCTAGCCGGTGCTGATGATGATGTGCTCATCGGCAATGCCGGTGATGATGTGCTAGTGGGTGGCACGGGCAATGATTTATATTATTTCACCAAAGGATTTGGTCATGATACCATCATCAATGTGGGCGGTGGCAAAGATACGCTTTATCTTGCGGATAGAGGCTATGACGAGTTGAGCTTAGTCACTCAAGAAAAGCAGGACTTAACGCTGGATTTTGCAACCAGTTCACCTAATGACAATGAGAACAACCATACGCCGACTGACGATCAACTTACCATCAAAGATTTTTATTTGGGTGGCGATAACGCCAGTTTAGCCATCGGTTTTGCAAAAAGCGGCATCGCCAACCCTGCAATGCTGATGCCAGTCAGTCAATTAACCAGTCAATTAACAAATTTTGGCTCAGTCGCACAGCGTGATATGACTGATTATCAGCCAGTACTGCAAAAATCTCTTTTACAACTGGACAAAGTCACTCTTACTGCTACAAACGACAAATAAGCGGTTTGTCACATAAACTCAAAAAGCTACTGCAAGGAAATGCGATGTTACCATTAGAAATTAAATATTTGCAAAACGCTCAATATGAACCCACCCATGCAGCGATGCTGGCACGCGTGTTATCGCGTATCGAGCAAAAAAAATCTGCCAGCAGTGAGCAGGCGCAGCTTAGCGCTGATGAGTTATGGATTGTAGATCATGATAATGTGTTTACACTGGGTCAAGCGGGCAAACCTGAACATATTTTGCAAAGAGATAATACCCCCATCATCCACACCGATCGTGGCGGTCAAGTCACTTGGCACGGTCATGGGCAGTTGGTGGTGTATTTTTTATTTGATTTAAATGCGTTGAGGTGGGGAGTGCGCGATTTGGTCAGTAAAGCTGAAAACATCATCATTGATGTCATCACGCCTTATTTGCCGCCAGATTTTTATGCCAAAGCGCGTGCGGATGCACCAGGGGTGTATGTGTATAACCAAGACGATTTAGAACTTGGTAAAATTGCGTCACTGGGCTTTAAGATAAAACACGGCTTTAGTTATCATGGCATCGCCATCAATGTACAAAATGATTTGACCCCGTTTCAAATGATTAACCCTTGTGGCTATGCCGGCATGACCATGTTGCGTCTAGCAGATTTTGCGGACGTGGATTATCAAGCATTTACCCAACAATTTATCAGCCGTGTCAACCAAGAACGTCAATTTAGCCTAAGCGAATAAAATCTTACTAGAGGCTTAAATATAAGAGCCTTTAATATAACTGTATTTAATTCAAGGATTGATTAGAGTAGGTAATGCCTTTAGCTTCATACACTTGGTAAGTTGCCTGCAGTAAATCATCAATATACGGATTGGATTGGTGTGCCAGTACATTCATAAAAATCGGGGTTGTCGCATCTTCGTGGCGTAGACGATGATAATGAATTTGCTCGGTACGGACGGTTTTTAAACTATCAGGCACTAAGGTAATGCCTTCACCTGCCGCCACCAAGCCCAAAGCAATTTGGATATCGCGCACCTTGGTGGTCAAATGAGGTGACAACTGATGGCGGGCAAACAAATACATGAGTTGGTCAGTTTCGCCATTAAATAGCGGATTTTGCAGGATTGGCAAGGGCGTGCGATGATACAAAATGAGGGTATCTTCTAGCAGCTCCTTAAATGCGATGCCGATATCATCCGGGCGTGATGCCAATGGGTGCGCCATCGGCAGCGCCACCACAAAGCGTTCATGACGTAAAAATATCTGTTGCACAAAGTTGTCACTGTGCCGAAATCTTCCAAATCCCACATCGATGTCCCCCGACTTTAGCGCTGACATTTGCTGCTCCGAATTGATTTCGACCAGCTTGATATCCAAATTGGGATGTCGCTGTTTGACTGTAGAAATAATCTCAGGCAACAAACCGTACAGCACTGAGGCGACAAATCCAATCGTAAGATGATTGTTTCGATATGGCTGTGCAAAGCGCTGAGTCAACTCACTGGCTTGCTCAAGTTGCAACAATATTGGCTCAATCTGTGCCAAAAAAAAATGCCCTGCTGTGGTTAAGGTCATTGGGCGGTGATAGCGATCCAGCAGTTCGACACCCAGCTCGCTTTCAAGTTGCTGGACATGGCGGCTTAACGATGGCTGTGATATAGCCAATGTTTTGGCAGCTTGGCTAAAACTACCTGCTTTTGCCACTACCACAAAATAGGTAAGTTGGGAAATATCCATATTAATACTCAATGATCATTACAGCGTTGTGTTATCGGGGTTAAAAATTATTTACTCATTCAATAAATTTACTATTAAGCCAAACCATTAAATCAATGTTACAAAAAATGTCAAATTTATGTCGCCATTTCAAGATATTCTAACCAATATATTATAAAATTTGGGAAATACTACGTTAAAAATATGACGCTAAAACCTTACGCTAAAAAAAATTTTAAACCTCTAGATTAAGTTGCTCATTATGGCCATCCGTTTACCCAAGCCAAAAAAAGCCCAGTCTTTACCGCCCATTGAACCCAATTTCGATAATGTGCATCAAGTTGATGAAATAATTGAAACTGAAGCTGGTACGTCTTTTGTCACGTTAACCGAGATACATGAAGGCTTTAATAATCGTCGGTTTTTTGATTGGCACGGTCGGGTTAGCCGTGTTCAGTTTTTAGCGTATTCCACCTTTAATGCGTTGATAGCACTAATGCTGGTCGCTTTGCTATTTGTGATGATTGGTGGCTTTCAAGGCATGGTAAATGCCAGTATTGAGCAGTTGCCGATGAGTTTGCTTGGTGCAAGTAGTGTGGGTGTGGCGGTTTTGTTTTATCTACAGCTTGCCGTTAGCAAACGGCGCTTCAATGACCTTAACAAAACAGGGTGGCTTGCGCTATTGATGCTAGTGCCTGGGGTAAATATCTTAGTTTACCTTTACTTGTTAGCAGTCGAAGGGACGGCAGGCGCCAATTATTATGGCTTACCTGCTAGACCTGCTACCCAGTTAAAAACGGTACTGATGGTATTGATTCCGCTTTTAGTCATCTCACTCATCGGTTTGTTAACCCAAGTCGTTGTGCCCAGTTATCAGAGTTATCACAGTTATCAAGTGATGAAAAATAGTAGAGAGGCTCAAAACAATGTCATTGTGACGGCAGCAAAACCTAACCAATCGGCCCAGATATTGCCTGCAACTGCTTCAGCGGTTGCCGCCTCGACCACTCAACCAGAGAATTTAAGAACAGAAGCGGTGGTAATTACCGGTGAGCAATTAGGAAACGGCGTGGCTTCCACCCCGCAACCCCCTGCGCCAGCCAACGTCAATCCCGCTACAACAACCAATCAAGTGTCAGACACGCTCGCTAACACACCAAGTGTGCCTAATCAGACGCCCGCTAATTACAATAGCCCAAATCCCGATACCCCAAATCCCAACTCCCCAACTCAAGGTTCAAATGAGCGCGCGCAGATAGGCAGCAAGCCAACAACGAATGCCTCTAATAGTCAAGGGGTGGTTTCTTATGAAGACTTTGTCAAAGCCTCTGAGCAACAAATATTTATCGATAGAAGATAATTTTTTTAAATCTACAGGTTAAATAAAAATTTTCCATCCTAGTACAAATCATGGGTGCCAAAAATTATAAATTAAGAGGGCGCAAGTTTAACTATTAGCGGTTTACAAACGGTTTCAAATCTGCACATTTGCTAATACAAGTTAGCTAAGTATAACAAAACCACAATTAAACCTATGCTTAAATTAAAGCACGATATCCCTATAATGTTAGCTATCAAAAAGGGGTATTTTACATGAAAATGAACAAAACACATGATAATATAAGGAGGGGCCTAACATCTCAAAGTATGGCGTCTCAATTAGTTTTTGGTGACGTGGGTGAGAGTGATTATAGTCAGGCAACTATTAAATCCCTATTACCGCGCTACGATAGTCAGCAAACATATTTGGCAGATTGCCCGTCTAATTTCTTTACTATGCAAGATGAGGACAATCAATTAACCAAAGACTTGCGGATTAAACATAGCGTTAAAAAGTCTGCAAAGCTACCAAAAAAATCAGCCAAAGATGATTTAGTGGATGATTGGGCAACCGATAATAAAATCGATGATGAGTCTTGGCGCTATCATCGTAAATGGCTTAGTACCGTC
The DNA here is from genome assembly GCF_032069585.1 of Moraxella sp. CTOTU48268. NCBI lineage: Bacteria > Pseudomonadati > Pseudomonadota > Gammaproteobacteria > Moraxellales > Moraxellaceae > Moraxella > Moraxella sp. CTOTU48268. Next base: position 7,763 of record NZ_DAMALV010000019.1, on the reverse strand, counting down.
TTTATGATTTGGTTCTTTTTAGCGGTCGCCTTATTGCTAAACGCTGCTTATTATTAACTGTAACTTTTAACTACCACAGTTTTTTTGAGTAATCATTACATTTCACCATGTAATGATTTTTTTTGGCTCAAATAAATGAAAAAAGTTTTATAATGAAGTTATTATGATGAAAAAAATCATTTAGATAAACAAACCATTTAGATAGACAAATCATTTAAAAGGAAATCCCTTGCCAGTCACTCAAACGGATGTTAATACACAAACTATAGCCAAGAGTACAAACAATAACACAATCATAGATTTGCTTGCGCTTATCACCGATACCATGCCGCAGTGGAAAGTGCATAGGTGTCAAGTGACGGATGGGGTTATTTCACAGCACTTGCCTATGAAATTCATTTACCATTATGAGTATTTATCCGACTTACTCAAACTGCAGCATCCGTTAAATGGTCAATTGTTAGCAAGCTTTGATCGATTGCTGACTCGAGAGCAATTTGCGCAAATGCTTGGCATTCATCCCAACCAAGTTGTCAATCCTTGGCAAATAAAGTTTGCTGGCAAATTGGTGGTGTTTTATCAACACCCTGACATTGCATTACGCTTGCATTGGGTGAATACCATCAAAACATTTGAGCCCATCTATCTACAATCAAAATTATCTCAAGCAGAATCGTTGCCCTATGCGATTGATAATGCTTTTACCAATTGGCAGATTACCGGGGTAGAAATTATTCAAAAAAATCCGCAGGTTGAGCTTGTGTATGACAGTGATGAAACCCATGGCACCCAATCCATTTTGCCTTCCACCCAATTTGTGCCCGTGCCTACGCCGTTAGCCCATTGGATGATGGCATATTTTCAGTCGCATCCCGTCATTGCCAATGAATGGTTGGCACTAATCAAATCAGAGGCACAATCTTATACCCAAACACAGCATTTTATTGCCGACCCGTGAATAGCCACCAAAAATCCAGACACATTTAGCCATCTGCTGCAGCTTTAGCGCTTGATTGAGTGATTTTTTAATCTTTATGCGTCTAGAGTGTTAACTTTTTTGATTGTATATCTTCTCTGCTGACTTCGATAAGTTCAGTCTGATAAAAAGCTGTCACGCCCCACAGCCAACTAACCACAAAGCAGATTTACTCTGTTTGGTAATCTGAGGCGTGGATAGGGGTGTTTGGCTAATATTGTGAGTAAGCTCGCTCACATTAAGACCGCCGCTTGTCAAAAGCGCAGATAATAATTGATATTTGACGGCATAGTTCATATTTTGGGCGTTGGTAATGGTATGGGTAACCATACCAACGACTTCGCCTGTGGGAAGTAGAAGCGGACTGCCACTTGAGCCAGGCTGAATTGGCGCAGTAAACTGCAGAAAACGAATATCATTGCCAATGCCTTGTAGCCCTGCGATATTGCCTTGGGTGACTTGTAATTGACTACCAAGACCTGTTAGCGGAAAACCAAGCGTGGTAATCTGCTCACCCAGCAAGTCATAGCCCCGTTCTCGCACGGGCAGATAACTTGGTAAAGGCTGATTAACTTTAAGTAACGCTGTATCACTACCTTCATCTGCCAGCACCACTTGGCATTCCATGTCGGGATAACCTTGTTGACGCAGTGCGATTTGCGTTGCCCCGTCCACCACATGCTCACAAGTGAGTAAATGATAGGGATCAATTGCAAAAGCCGTCCCAGTCCAAGTGTCACCTGCCTGAGGGCGAGGACGTCTGTTGTCTGGTATGGCGTGCAAAACGTTGCCTGTCGTCATGTTATTAGGGTAACGGGCGTCAAGGCTGATTTGTAAACGTTCGGCAAAACTGGCTAGACTTTGACTAGATGTTTCCGCAAGGGCACGGCACTTGTACTGCCCATTGCGCTGATAAATCTCTAGTACAATACTGGCTTTAATATGGCGCTCTGGCGTATGAAACGTATAGTCAATATCGCTAGCGACTTTGATACCCAGATCATTGACTTCCACCGCTGGGGCAATCACACTAGCGTCTTGGTAAGCATACACGATCAGTTGCAGATGCTGGGTTTGATTCTGAGCAAATACATGGGCTAAGTCTAATGTCCAAACATGGCTTTTGTCACTCTCGACTGTCACCGCCGCCCAATCTTTGCTTTCATGCAGATAAGCAGGACTGGTAGTTGCTCGGCGACTCGCATCCATCGCTATCCAAACGCAGCCCATCTCAATCCCAAAACGATTGGCATTTTGGCTGGTTACTACCACTTGGCAAGGCGTGTGGGGGATAGGCGTGTTTGCCCCAGGTACCAACGTTGGCATCGTTTGTCCTTATTATTTTTTTTATTATCTGAATAAAAAAATACCCCATTGACAGCAAATAGGGCATTTTTATCTACAATTTAAATTTAGGCATGTGGTGTAATGGCCGGCATCAAATCATGAAAGGTACGACCACTGGCAATTTCGCCAATGGCATGCATTTTCCATTCACCATTGTGGCGATAAATCTTTGCTAAAATCAGCGCGGTATGACTGCCTTGAGCTGATAAGTTATAGCGAGCCACTTCGCTATTATTGCCGGCATTAACGATACGACAAAACGCATTGGCAACTTTTTCAAACGTTTGACCCGTAAAGCTATTCACGGTAAATACCAGTGACTGTACATGAGCAGGGACACGAGATAAATCGACATTGATGACTTCATCATCGCCATCCCCTGCGCCTGTGCGGTTATCGCCTGTATGGACGATACTACCGTCCTTTGACTGCAGTTGACCAAACCAAATTGCATCGATGGGCTGTTTGCTCGCGTCAAACATGATGCAAGATGCATCCAAATCGATACTATCATTACTACCGCCGCCACCAAATAGACTGCCCAAAAAGCCACCGGATTTTGGGGTGGATGCAACATCCCATCCTAGACCCATTTTGATACGAGTCAGTGCCGTGCCTGCTTCTTTATCAAGTGAAATTTTTTGTCCTTTTTGTAGACTAACCGCCATCTTCATATCCTTTATTTAATGAGTTTTTATCATTATTTTAATGGTAAATTGCTGCTTAAAATCCGATTTAGCCAATATTTACGCCATATTGTTGGCACATAGCTGCTAAGCCACCTGCATAGCCTTGACCCACCGCACGAAATTTCCATTCTCCATTGTGTTTATAGACTTCGCCAAATACCATCGCAGTTTCGATGGAGTAGTCTTCTGCTAAGTCAAACCGTACTACCTCTGCCCCTGTTTCTTCATTGACCACACGAATGAAGGCATTGGATACTTGACCAAAGTTTTGATTACGAGCTTGGGCATCGTGGATGGTCACAGTGACAGCAATTTTTTCAATATCGGCTGGTACTTGTGACAGGTTGACTTTGATCACTTCGTCATCACCGTCACCTGCCCCTGAGCGGTTGTCCCCGGTGTGTTCAACAGCACCGTTGTCAGATTTTAGTTGGTTATAAAAAATAAAATCATGGTCGCCGCGTACTTTGCCCATATTATTAAGCAAAAATACGCTGGCATCTAAGTCAAATTCTGCCCCTGATGTGGCACGCTCATCCCAACCTAGACCAATTAATAACCGTGTTAAGCTTGGATCTGTTTTTGACAGGGATAAGTTACCGCCTTTATTAAGTGAAATAGCCATTTGTATCTCCTATATTATAATATTGAATTAGCTAAAATTTTTCTGAGGGTGTTTTCCTCCCTTAAATTAAACAATTATCTGTATAAAGTCAAAGCTCTATTCTTTAGCTTAACGCTTTATACAAAAAATATTTTAAAATTTTTGAGGTATGCTTAAAAAAACGGAAGAAAAATATTTGCTAAACTTGCATCCTAAACCAGAGTTTACCATGAGTAAGAAAAGAGTAGAACACAGCGACACCTATAAAGCTGAAGCCCGCGCCAAAATCAACTGATGGCAGCCTTGTCACCTGCGGGGATTTCTAATACTTTGACCGTCAAGCTGCTTGATAAAATCTACCAAAAGTTTTTATACGATTAGCAGATGTTATTGGTTACAATATGCTTATGTAAATTCTAGTGCTCGATCTTATAATTGCACTAGTTTTTGGTTTTAATCGGGTATGGCTGGCGAGCTGTTGACAAGCTGGCATCAAAATATTTAGTGATTTATATTTAGTGATTTATATTTAGTGATTTAGATGGTTGGGGAAGCATAACTTTATGGAAGGCTCGATTGATCTTGTTAGTTTGGTAACGCACGCCAGTATTTTCGTCAAAATTATCATGGGCATTTTATTATTTGCTTCTTTGTTGTGTTGGGTCACTATTTTTCGTTTAAGTAGTCGCTTGGCAGTTGCCACGCGCGCCGATAATTATTTTGAGCAAACCTTTTGGTCCGGGGTTGAATTGCCAACCCTATACAAAGGCGTTCAAGGTAATCCTGATAGAAGTGGACTTGAGCAAATCTTTTTTATTGGCTTTAGTGAGTTTTTAAAACTGCTCAAAAACACCCAAGCCCGTAGTGAAATCATTGAAGGCGTCGAGCGCAAACTTCGCGTTGGCTTAGGGCGTCAGCAACTCGAGCTTGAGCAAGGATTGCCGTTACTAGCCAGTATTGCTTCGGTCTCGCCATATATCGGTCTGCTTGGTACGGTCTGGGGGATTATGACGGCTTTTATGGGCTTATCGACTTCTGCGCAAGCCACACTGGCTGCGGTTGCCCCTGGTATTGCCGAAGCCTTGATTGCCACGGCGCTCGGGTTGTTTGCTGCGATTCCAGCGGCACTGGCTTTCAACCACTTTACCGCAAAAAACGATAAAGTTTATCAAAGTCGTAGCTTGTTCTGTGATGAGATGACAGGCATGTTGCTGCGACAAACTGTGGATACGACTACCAACTTACCGACAGGGCTTAATTCATCTGCCATGATGCCTCCGCTCGCTAGATAAATGCTAAACGCTAAATGGCTAAATGAACGTTAGATAAATTTTATTGAACAACTTGACACTATGAAAGCAAACCCTTACAGCCGTAACCGTCCTCAAAAACTCAATGCGAGTATGAATGTGGTGCCTTATATTGATGTTATGTTGGTGCTGCTTGTTATATTTATGGTGACCGCGCCCATGCTAACGACGGGGGTAGATATTGATTTGCCAAAAGCGCAAACCAAATCACTACAGCAAGGCACGCAGTTACCGATGATTGTGTCACTAAAATCCGATGGGCAACTGTATTTAAGTACCCAAGACAAAACCGATGAGCCAATGAGCGAAGAGGCGTTAATTGCGACTTTGAATAACTTACAATCTCAGCCTCAATACCAGTTCGATGGAAAGCCCAATGTCAATGTGATGATTAATGCCGATCAGAATAACCAATATGGGGATATTATCCAATTAATGGCAAACTTGCAGCAAGCGGGCATTCAAAAGGTTGGCTTGTTAACGGCACCACCAAAACCAGCCAGCAAGTAACCTTTTAATCAAGTGGCTTTTTAATGAAGTAGCCTTTTAATCAAGTAGCCTTCTAATACGATGACCTTTTAATTTTTGATTGAACATTTTTGCTAACACAAGGAAATACTGAGACGATGTATGCTGAAGTGACCTCAGTCTATGTACCCGTCAAAACACCTGATTACCCGGTATGGGCGATTGTGCTCAGTGCCATTGCCCATGCCTTGGTGGTTGGGTTATTGTTTTTCTTTTATCATAACACCCCGCCAGCGCCCATGGAAACCTCGTTGATTACCCCTGAGCAGTTGTCGGCAATGGAAGGGCAAATCAAAGCCAACCAACAAAATGCGCTTGCGCAAAACCAATCCACGGCTGGCGAGATGGCTGACGCTCACACACCGTCTTTAAATTCGCAAACCCTATCAACTGTGCCAATGAATACGCCCCATTCGACCTCAACCAATCAAATTGAAACGGTTAAAAATACGTTAGCCGCCAAGCAGGCGAAATGGGAAAAAGAGCAGGCGCTGTTTGCTGAAAAGCTAGACCGAGAAGTAGCAGCTGAAAGACAGAGCGTGATTGATGAATTAAACCAGCGCAATGAAACCCAGCAGCGAAATTTGCAAGATTATAAAATTGCCGAAAGTAATATTGATGAGGTAAAAAACGAAATACGCGCCAACAATGCCGCCTATAATAAAAATCTCACTGCCAATAGCGAGCGGCAAAGTGACAATAATATAAAATCACTGGATTTGGGTAAAGATGGTCAATCTACAGGTGCAGCGCAATCACAATCATCTGGCGGTCAAGGTTCTAGCAGGCGTGGTGGTGCATCGGGTGGGAGCTCGGCAGGCTATGTCAGCCAAGTCATGGCGATGATTGATGCAAACTGGAATGTACCAACCAATAGTAATGGCAATTCATTAACGGCGTCATTTAGCATTGCTGCGGATGGTACAATTAGTAATATCACTATTCGCGGCAGTAGTGATGCCGCTTTTAAAGCAAGCTTACAACAAGCAATCAACCAATCAAGCCCGCTGCCGCCCCCGCCAAATGGCGCAAGAAGCATGACGGGCAATTTTAGAGCTAAATAGTAAAGTCAAATAGTAAAGCTAAACAGTGTTGTAGCGCCTAGCCTTGCCCAATCTTTTTTGGCGATTAAAACAATGCTATTATTTTAAAACCACTTTTTTAATAATTATAAATATTGCAGGCTAATTATGAACCATACTCTTTTGAAAGCGGCAGTCATTGCTTTGGTTACTACTGCGATGCCAACTCTAGCAAACGCTGCCGACAATGTTGACTTTACCCTAGTCAAGCAGGCACCACGCTCTAACTTGCAAGTCGCCATCGTACCATTTGCAGGGGCAGAGAGTATCTCGGGCATCATCACCAATGATTTGACCAATTTGGGGCAATTTACCTTAGATAGTAATTTACCAGAGCGGCCTCATAGCAGTCGTGAAGTCACTTTGCCTGTCTGGCAGCATAACGCCGTCCCTTATTTGGTGGTCGGCAATACGCGCAGCAACCGTGGCAATGTTGAAATTAATTTTGAAGTGATTAATGTGGCGACAGGCGAGGTGATGCAGGGTCTGCAAACCGTCACCACCAAAAATAACTCACAAAGTTTGCGTATGGCAGGGCATAAGGTTGCTGACCGTATCTATGAGATATTGACAGGCATCAAAGGCGATTTTTCTGGGCGCATTGCGTATGTGGTTGAAACAGGCAAGCCCAAAAACCGTGTCTCACGTTTGGTCATTTCTGACGTGGATGGGTTTAACCCAAAAGTGATTTATGAGTTTAACGGTACCATTAAAACCCTAAATACCTCTGCTGACAATCAAACCTTCACTTTTCAAGTTCAGCCCGACACGCTAGGCTATCCGCAGGTCATGTCTGCCAATATTGTCAGCGGGGCAGTCAGCAATTTGACGAATTTTAAAGCCATGAATTATGGCGCATCCGTGAGTAAAGATGGTCGTGTGATATTTAGTAGCAGTTTTGAGAATGGCATACCGCAGATTTATTTGGCGCAAGGTGGCAATTCTCGTCGCTTGACCAATGACCCTGTGGGGGCTATTTATCCTAGTTGGGCACCTGATGGGCAATCATTTGTCTATACTTCAGATAGAGCCGGTGGTAAAAAAGGCGGTAATAAAGGTCAAATTTATCTCTATAATCTGGCAACCGGTAGTGAACAACGCTTGACGGGCGGCGGACTGAGCAGTATGGGGCGCATCAGCAATGATGGTAAAAAAATGTCCTATTTGTCGGGTGCCAATCAAGGCGCGGTGATGGATCTGGGTTCGCGCTCGGTAACCGCTGTAAAT
>NZ_DAMALV010000018.1:0-50872 GCF_032069585.1 Moraxella sp. CTOTU48268 | reverse complement strand
TTTAAATAACAACACTCTAAAATAGACGCTGTATTCTAGGTCAAAACTACCAATAACGCAACATTTTTTTTAATAACTTATTTGGCAGGTGTAGGGCTTGCAGGTGCAGTACTAGTCGCTAGGCTAGTATCAAGGGTACGACTAGATAGCGATTGCTGTTTAGCAAATACTGCCAGTGTCATACTGGTGATAAAGAAGATTGCTGTTAAAACCGCCGTCAAGCGCGTCAAAAAATTGGCAGAACCAGACGCACCAAATACGGTTGCCGAACCACCTGCACCAAATGACGCGCCGGCATCGGCACCTTTACCATGTTGAACCAAAATCAGACCAATCATTGAAATCGCGACAATGATATGAACCACTAAAATTGCATTATACATACTTATCTCTACAAAACTTGATAGCACTGATGCCCAATAAGAACGCTGTCAGTGGCAAAAGTAAAAAATTTTAAATGAGTGATATTTTACCTTAAATTTGGGCAAATGCTTGAATAATTTGTGTAAAGCCAGTCGCGTCAAGTGACGCCCCACCTACCAACACTCCATTTACATTTGGGCATTGGGCGATTTCTGCCGCATTATCCGCTTTCACACTGCCACCATACAATATCGGTGTGGTGGCTAAAGAGGCATCGATGTCCGTTAAGGTGGTGTTGATAAAGGCATGAATGTTTTGTACTTCTTGTATGGTTGGGATTTTACCTGTACCAATTGCCCAAACGGGTTCATAAGCAATAATCAATCGCGATGCTAAGTTATCCGATTGGGCATTAGCAAATTCGGCGGCTAGTTGTTTAACTACCATTAATTGTGCTGATAGCACATCTTGGGTCTGATTTTGCTCATACTGGGCTTGTGTTTCACCGATACAAAAAACAACGGTTAAATCATGTGCAAAGGCATGGCGAATTTTTTGGATTAAACAAGCGTCATCTTCATTAAAATATTGACGGCGTTCTGAATGTCCGACTAAAACATAATTTACCTGAGCGTCCTTGAGCTGAGCCCCCGAAACCTCCCCAGTAAACGCGCCTTTATCGGCGTGTTGTGCACATAAGTTTTGCGCAGCTAGCCCGATGTTACATGACCCATGTTGGATGGCTTGTTGCGTGGTCGATAAATGTATAAAACTCGGGGCGACAACCACGTTACAGCTTTGCAGTGCATCTGCAGGTATCTGCTGCTGTAAATCGGTCATGAGGGCTGTGACAGTCAGCTGTGTGCTAGGATTCATTTTCCAATTAGCAATCACCCAAGAATTCTGCCAATTTGCTACATAATCAGATGCTTTCATAATGTCCCTGTCAATTGAGGTAAATGGTTATCTATGAATTTACAAAGTATAAATGTCAAGATAACATTAAAATATAAGTAACGCTATTTAACATATCATGATATAAAACATCACCATTTAAAGATATCAAGATATGAAAATAGGAATATTTAAAATACTAGGCGTAAAATGGTACGTATTATATAAGCAATTGCCGCGATTTGCCGAATAAATTATTGGGTCACGCAAGTGAGGGGTTTAAAGAAGGGATAAAGTATAAAACAGTTTTATGAAGGTTGATGGAGATAAAATGCGATAAAAATTATTTATCGTTGAATTCACGGATTTGTCGAGAATGATTTGTTAATATATAAATGAATAGTTTACACTAACAAACATTAGCCCATTTGAATAAATATTGAGTAAACGAGAAAAACGATGGCGGCATCACTTCCTGGTTTTGGTGGCATTGCATCGCGATTAGTGCATGAAGGACTAATTAGCGAAGCGGCAATGCAAAAAGTATTGGCAGAATCGCAGCAGCAAAAAATAAATTTAATCGCCTATGTAGTTGATAATAAGCTTGCGCAACCTGACGCAGTAGCGTGGGTGATTTCGCGAGAATTTGGCGATCCCCTCATTGATTTGGATGCCATCAATGTCAACTATATTCCAAAAGAAGCGGTTGATGAAAAAATTATTCGCGAATTTAATATTGTGCCGATTTTCCAACGAGGTAGCCGCTTATTTGTTGCCATGAGTGACCCAACACGGGTAGATGCTTTAGACGCGCTACGATTTGGTACAAGGTTTACTGTAGAAACAGTGGTTGCCGAACACCACAAAATCAAATCACTCATCGAAAAAATCTTTACTACCAGCAATTTAGCTGATTTTGATGATATGGAAGCGGTGGAGTTTGATGAAACCCGTGCCGATGACGACAGTAGTGCCACCAGTCATTTAGATGTCAATGATGAAGCGCCTGTCGTCAAGTTCGTTAATGGGATGCTTATCAAAGCCATTACCATGGGCGCCTCAGACTTACACTTTGAACCCTATGAAAAATCTTATCGCGTGCGTTTTCGTATTGATGGCGTGTTACAAAAAATGGCAAATCCACCGACGCAGCTAGCGGGTAAAATTGCTGCCCGCCTGAAAGTCATGTCACAAATGGACATCTCTGAACGCCGTGTACCGCAAGATGGTCGTATCAAATTAAAAATTTCCAAGGATAAGGCGATTGATTTTCGTGTCAACTCATTGCCAACCTTATTTGGTGAAAAAATCGTACTGCGTATTTTAGACCCATCATCAGCGATGCTAGGCATTGATGCACTCGGCTATGAGCCGGACCAAAAGCAGCTATTTATGGATGCGCTGGCAAAACCGCAAGGGATGTTATTGATTACCGGCCCTACTGGTTCGGGTAAAACCGTCTCCTTGTACACGGGTCTTAATATCTTAAACACAGTTGAGACCAATATATCCACCGCAGAAGATCCCGTTGAAATTAACCTTGAAGGCATTAATCAGGTCAACGTGAACAATAAAGTTGGCTTGACCTTTGCCAGTGCGCTCAAATCATTCTTGCGTCAAGACCCTGATATTGTGATGGTCGGTGAGATTCGTGACTTGGAAACGGCGGAAATTGCTGTCAAAGCTGCCCAAACAGGGCATATGGTGCTGTCAACCTTGCATACCAACTCAGCGCCAGAAACCTTAACGCGTCTGCGGAATATGGGTGTGGCATCTTTTAACATTGCCACCTCAGTCAATTTGGTAATCGCACAGCGCTTAGCACGTCGCCTATGTAAATCCTGCAAAAAACCGACAGATGTACCAAAAAATAGCTTGCTTGAAATGGGCTTTACTGAAGAAGATTTGGCAGATCCCAGCAATGTCATTTATGAGCCCGTTGGCTGCTCTGAATGCCGCGATGGCTATAAAGGACGTGTTGGTATTTATGAAGTCATGAAAGTAACACCAGAGATTGCCCGAATTATTATGGAAGACGGCAACGCTATTGAGATTAAAGACGCTGCTTTAAAGCAAGGGTTTAGGGATTTAAGGCGCTCAGGTATTTTAAAGGTTCTAAAAGGCACGACCAGTATCCAAGAGATGTATCGTGTTACTAGCGAATAGTGCGTTTTTCATCCGTCTTTATTTAAGATTAGTTCAGATAGTAAGGGGTTAAGGGTATGGCAAAAGTCCAAACAGAAATGTTATTAGACTTTGTCTATGATGGGGTCAATCGCCGTGGCGAGAAAGTCAAAGGCGAAACCACTAGCCGCAATATTGAGCTGGCAAAGGCGCAACTACGTAAGCAGGGCATCCAAGTCAAGACGATTAAGAAAAAACCTAAGCCCATTTTTCAAATGAAAAAAAGCATCAAGCCAATTGATATTGCTATCTTTGTGCGTCAGTTGGCTACAATGATGAAAGCAGGTGTACCCCTTACACAGTCGTTTGAAATCGTTGCAGATGCGCTCGATAACCCCTCAATGAAAGAGTTGGTGCTTAGTGTCAAGTCAGAAGTGGAATCAGGAAGCACCTTTGCTGCAGCGCTGCGCAAACATCCCAGATATTTTGATGACTTGTTTTGTTCATTAGTAGAGGCAGGTGAGCAATCAGGTGCGCTTGAAACCATGCTTGAGCGTGTCGCGACGTATAAAGAAAAAAGCGAGCTACTAAAAGCAAAAATTAAAAAAGCCTTGAAATACCCGATTGCGGTTATCGTGGTGGCGATTATCGTTACCATTATTTTGCTGGTCAAAGTAGTACCGGTGTTTGCTGATTTATTCAATTCATTTGGCGCAGAGTTACCCGCATTTACCCGAATGGTAGTCAATATGTCGGAGTGGATGCAAAAATGGTGGTGGTTATTGCTATTTAGCATTGCAGGCGCTGTCATTGGCTTTTCTGAAGCTAAAAAACGTAGCAAGCCCTTTAATGATTTTTTAGACCGACTTACCTTAAAATTACCAATCTTTGGCAATATTGCTTATCAAGCGGTGGTTGCCCGTTTTTCCCGCACTTTATCTACCACTTTTGCAGCAGGTGTGCCGCTGATTGATGCGTTAGATTCAACCGCTGGGGCAACCAACAATGTGGTGTTTTATAATGCCACGCAAAAAATTAAAGGCGATGTTGCGACCGGTCAACAATTGCAGTTTTCGATGCGTTCTACCAATCTTTTTCCGAGCATGGCTATTCAAATGGTCGGTATTGGTGAGGAGTCAGGTAGTCTAGAGGAGATGCTTGATAAAGTTGCGACTTATTATGAAAACGAAGTAGATAACGCCGTAGATGGGTTAACAAGCCTGATGGAACCGATAATTATGGCTGTTTTGGGGGTGCTGGTAGGGGGTCTGGTGATTGCCATGTATCTACCAATTTTCCAAATGGGCTCAGTGGTGGGCTAGATACGATGGGGATTTTTTCAGATTTTATTTTGTTGTTACAACAGTCGCAATGGCTTACTTTGCTCATCGTATCAATCTTGGGCTTGTGTGTGGGTAGTTTTTTAAATGTAGTGATTTATCGCACGCCTTTAATGATGGAGCAGCAGTGGAAGAACGAATGCCAGCTATTGCTCCATCCAGAAACCGTTATTGACAATCATGAATCCATTACCTTAAGCAGTCCTGCTTCTCGTTGCCCGCATTGTGGGCATTCAATACGTTGGTTTGAAAATCTACCTGTTGTTAGTTGGCTGCTGTTAAAAGGAAAATGTAGTGAGTGTCATCACGCCATTGGTTATCGCTATCCGCTTGTGGAAATCATCACCGCTATTTTGTCTGTGCTGGTGGTGATGAAATTTGGCGTTACTTGGCAAGCGCTGGCAGGATTAGTATTAACATGGACATTAGTGGCTTTGACAGGCATTGATTTTGATACCCAATTATTGCCTGACCGATTGACATTGCCGTTAGCGGGATTGGGCTTATTTGTCAATGCCTTTGGCTTGTTTGTCAGTCCCACGGCGGCTATTTTTGGCTATGTGTTTGGGTTTTTATGCCTGTGGATTGTCTACCAACTGTTTTTGCTGATTACGGGCAAGCACGGGATGGGGCATGGCGATTTTAAATTATTAGCGGCTTTGGGGGCTTGGCTAGGGCCTTTGATGCTACCCTTAATTGTGCTTTTATCTGCGTTTGTCGGCTCGGTTGTGGGTGTGATATTGATGAAGCGCTCAGGTGAAAGCAAACCTTTTGCTTTTGGACCTTATATCGCGATTGCCGGCATGATAGCGCTTTTGTATGGGCAATCAATAATGTCGTGGTATCTAGGCAAAATGTCATGAAGTCGTTTATGGGTCAATTTTGCGTGAATCAAGGAGGGGTTGCTATGTTGGTAGTGGGACTTACAGGTGGTATCGGTAGCGGCAAATCACAAGTGAGCCGTTGGTTTGCTGAGCATGGAATTGTCATTATTGATGCCGATGTATTGGCACGTGAAGTCGTTGCCAAAGGTACGCCAACGCTAAAAAAAATTGTCGCCAAATTTGGTGACTGGGTGATTGATGAGGCAGGCGAGCTTAATCGCCGTGCCATGCGAGAGCATGTATTTGGTAGTGCGCAAGCGTTAATGGATTTGGAACAAATTACCCATCCTGCCATTCGCAGCCGTGCCAAAGAATTACTAGCAACTGCACAGTCGCCCTATGTAATTTTGGTAGCACCCTTATTGCTCGAAGCATCCGAAGCAGGGTTAGCCAATCTGTGTGAGCGAGTATTGGTGGTCGATAGTCATGAATCCTTGCAGATTGAGCGTGCTAGTCAACGCGATGGTCAAACACCTGAACGTATTCAAAATATCATGGCAAATCAACTGTCGCGTCATGACAGACTCAGGCAAGCCGATGACATAGTTGATAACAACGGTAGCTTAGACGATTTGTATCTAAAACTTGAACAGTTGCACCAAAAATATTTGGCAATAGCAGGGTTAATTAGCTTTAACGATAAAAAGCCGTCTGATTAAGACGGCTGTTAAGATTGCGACAAGTTAAATTATGATTTTACCGATGAGCGTTGACGAATCGCGGTTAGCGTATCATCAACTAGTAAATCACCGTTCAAAAATACATCCTGCAACAAATTATTTTGCTCAGCAAGCTCATCTTCACGCAGCGTCATATAACTACCCTGACGTTTGACCAAGGCTAAACGCCCGCGTTTGCTGCGTTTGCTCACACTGGTAATCGGGTCTTTATATACATCTCGCCAAAAACCGTCCACCCGTGCGCTGCTGGTCTTCATGGCAAAATTCAAGGTATCGCGGTTGACTTGTTGCAGTAGCCCGCCACCCATCCCAAAGGTGATATTGTCACTACTAAACCCGGCTTTAATCACCGCATCAATTATTTTACCCATGCTGGTGGGATTAATACCATCCCCTTGGATGAGTCGCACATAGCTCGGCAGTAGCTTATAGCCTTTTGAGTTGGTGGTGGTGCCAAATTTTGCTGCCAGGCGCTGCAGGGCTTCACGCACCACTTTTATCGGATCGCCACTATCAGGGCGAATGACTAACGTGCCCCCTGTTTGCGCTACTTTTTCTTTTAGCTCACCACCCCAAATATTATCAATGGCATTCCATAAATCGTAGCTATCACTCACCACCGCAAAGGTTTTACCTTCACCGCCAAATTTGGCAATCATATTGCCATAGGCATCCGCTTCATGCTCACGTCCCCAAGTGGTCATGGTGCTATGCTCTGCTGCGGGAATGGAAAAAGCAGTCATGTCATTTTGCATACCATACCAACGATTGGCAGCCACAATCGCGCTTAAGGTATCCGTACCCGAAAAATTTACCAAGTGTGCAAGAGCGCCAAGCGCAGCTGATTCAAGGCTAGACACCCCACGGGCGCCAAAATCATGCAATTTAAACGGTAGATTATTTAAGTTATCAGCCGATTTTTCCAAGCCTGCTTTGATGATTTGTTTACAATAATAAGAAAGGCTTGCCACAGTGCTAGGATACCAAATAGCGCGTAATAGGGTGGTCTCGATATAGCTCGTCAACCAGTAAAACTCAGGGTCAGTATTCACCACCTGACACAATACTTGACCCGTTGGTACCACCATGCCTTCTGGTATCGCTTGAATGCGAAGCGGTAATAGACCGCCATGTTTGGCGACTAATTGTCGCCAGCCTGCTTCATTAAACGGTACGCCATGAGCAGCAAGTAGCACTTTGGCTTCGTCTATATCAGCGTCGGTAATGGGTTTGGTAAGATACTGTTTTAAAAAAGCTTGTAGACCAAAAAATAGCACATTTTCAAAGTTGCTATTGCCGCCACGCGCTTCAATATAGCTAGATACGTACTCGGTATTTGGTGGGTACTGCAGCCAATGCGACGTCTTATAGCTGTCAGTATTTAAAATAAAATTGTCAAAATTTTGACTAAACATCACAGAACTCCTCTGGTGATTGCTTGCGCAGGTTAAAACCAAACCGTCTATCAGTTTGGCGGGAAAAAATCAGAGACCGACCATTTTGCAAATAATGGCATAATGGTCTTCAAACAGTTTATCGGCTCTTAATTCAGCCAAGGGTAGCCAAAACGCTTTTTTGGCATCATCGCCACCTTTCACTGATGGTAAGCCTTTGGGGTCGTTTTTGAGCATAAAGTAAAACGCTTGGGTGATGGTACGACCACGAGCCGAGCGATACGGGTCATCAAAGGTGTGTTGACTATGGCGCGAACCGCGCAGAACCGCTTCAGGCACTTTTAACCGAGTCTCTTCACGTAGCTCACGAATACACGCATCAAATAGCGTCTCTTTCGGGTCAATAAAGCCACCAGGCAATGCCCATAGTCCTTGACCTGGCATACTACGACGCTCAACCAATAAGATGTGTCCTGATTGAATGACCACGGCATCAACCGTCATAAAGGTGGGTGGGTAGGGGCTTGATTCCCATTGTTTTTTGTATTTATCAATGAAGCCAGCCTCTTCGTGTAGGCGTTTATATGCTTCGGTCTTTTTAAATGCCTTCATGACATCAGTTGTCGATTGCGGTACCGTATCGGTTAACGGATCGGCACCCAGCAAAAAGCCTTCACGGATTGGCGTGGCAGACAACTCATGAAAATTAGGCACAGCCACTGACTGCCAATTTGGGAAAAGTGACAAGTAATACGATGAGCTGTCTTTTGAATGCCCAATTAGACCAATATTGGCGTTTAAATCGCCGGTAACCGACTTCACGCACTGCTGCACGTATTGAAGCCATTTTGTGTCATTGTATAAAGCATCATCCAAACCGACACAATGTATGCGTTTGGCATCTTTTTTGTCAAACGCGCCCAAAATCATCTGGCTACGTGCTTCGACACTAAAACTATTGCGGATACTACTTGGCAAATTGGCAGAGCCAATGAGCATAATCACATTTTCAGCAAGCTTTAATGCTTCATCGACAACCGATTTATGACCTAAATGAAACGGCTGAAAACGCCCGATAAATACCAAATAGTCATATTGATAACCTTTTTTATTTTTGGGTGTGCTAAATCGCCCTTTATCCTCGGTAACGTCGTTTTTAGCAACCATGATAGTGTCAGTCGTTTTATTTGGCATGACGCAAACTCCTTGCGAATGATAACGCCCTCGGTCTATCCAATAGCGTTTTGGTGATAAAGTTCGGTGATAAAGCATGTTTTTTTAACTATCTTGCCTAAACTTTTAATCAATGCCAAGTTATTTTTGGTTAAAGATAATGAATAGATTCAAGTTTTAGCTTACCTAAAAAATGTTGTGACGACCCTTGATAAGCCAAACAACCACCCCCAATAAAATCCGAGTAAATTACTCAAGTTTATGCTAAAATATGGGTAAAAATTGATGACAAGCTAGGGTGACATATGAGCGATATAGAAAAAACCACAAATATCAAAATTACCGATTCAGCGCAAGGTTATCTGACTGAGTTGTTGGCAAAACAAAATACTGACGGCATTGGCGTGCGTATTTTTGTTGAACATCCAGGCACGCCGCGAGCAGAATGCTGTATGTCATATAGCCAGCCAGATGAACACAATCCGGATGATTTAAAATTGGATTATGAGACATTCACCGCTTATATAGATACCCCGTCTATTCCTTATCTTGAAGATGCAGTGATTGATTACAATAAAGACCGTTTTGGCGGTCAATTGACATTCCGTGCGCCCAACTCGAAAGTGCCAAAACTGGGTGAAAATGCGAGCCTAGAGGAACGTATCAATTACGTGTTGTCTTCGGAAATCAATCCAAATCTAGCGGCCCATGGGGGTAACGTGCAATTGGTGGATTTGGTACATGAAGAAGGGGTTGGTATCACCGCCGTGCTTAAATTTGGTGGCGGCTGTCAAGGCTGCTCTGCAGTTGATATGACGCTAAAACAAGGGGTTGAAGTCTCGCTAAAACAGCAAATACCAGAATTAACCCAAGTGATTGATGAGACCGACCATACTTATACTGCCAATGCGTTTTATAAGTAAGGTGAAGTGATTAGCAAGTTATAGTTAAATGAAAAGGGCGTTGCAAAACGTCCTTTTTTATTGATTAACATCTAATAATAAAAAACCCAGTGTAACACTGGGTTTTGGTTCGAAACATTTTTGAAGCATTGGCTTAGTCGCGGTCTTCAACAGCCACAAAATCACGCTGGGTGTAGCCAGTATATAACTGACGTGGACGACCGATTTTGTAAGGTGCAGAGTGCATTTCTAACCAGTGACTAATCCAACCAGAAGTACGTGCTAAAGCAAAGATTACGGTAAACATAGAGGTTGGAATACCGATGGCTTTTAGGATGATACCTGAGTAGAAGTCAACATTTGGATATAGGTTACGCTCTTTAAAGTACGGGTCATTCAAGGCGATTTGTTCAAGCTTCATCGCAAGTTCAAGTTGTGGATCTTTGATGCCAAGCTCGCCCAATACTTCGTCACAAGTTTCTTTCATCACTTTGGCGCGTGGGTCAAAGTTTTTATAAACACGGTGACCAAAGCCCATCAATTTCACTTCTTTACGTTTGACTTTTTCCATGAATTCGTCAACGTTGTCTACGCTGCCGATTTCATCCAGCATTTTGAGTACAGCTTCGTTGGCACCACCGTGCGCAGGTCCCCAAAGAGCCGCAATACCTGCCGCAATACAAGCGTATGGGTTAGCGCCCGTAGAACCTGCTAGACGTACAGTTGACGTAGAGGCATTTTGTTCATGGTCAGCATGTAACGTAAAGATTTTATCCATCGCTTTTGCAAGGATTGGATTGACTTGATAGTTAACATCCGCTGGGGTTGCAAACATCATGTGTAAGAAGTTTTCAGCGTAGTTTAAATCATTACGCGGATACATGAATGGTTGACCATTGCTGTATTTGTAGCACATTGCGGCGATAGTAGGGACTTTAGCAATCAAACGAATCGCAGTGATTTCACGATGGTCTTGCTTGCTCACATCAAGATTGTTGTGGTAGAACGCAGATAATGCACCCATCACACCGACCATAATCGCCATCGGATGAGCGTCACGGCGGAAACCTTCAAAGAAGCGACGTAATTGGTCATTCACCATTGAATGTTTACGAACTTTTTCGTAGAAGTCAGCTTTTTGCTCAGCATTGGGTAATTCACCATGAATAAGTGCATACGCAACTTCTAAGTATTCTGCTTTATCAGCTAATTGGTCAATTGGATAACCACGGTGTAATAAGATACCTTTGTCACCATCAATGAAGGTGATTTTTGACTCAGTGGAAGCGGTTGACATGAAACCTGGATCGTATGTCCAAAAACCAGCTTGGGGTACTGCCTTAATATCGAGTACAGGATCGCCTAATGTTCCTTCAATGATAGGAAGCTCATAGTCCTGGCCATTGACGTGCAAGGTTGCAATATTGTCTTTCTCTGACATAAAATCCTCTCAGACGTGTAAAAAAAAGAAGACCTATACTTGCTCAAATGCATTGGCGCAATGACAAGGATAGGTGACTGCCCAGCCACATAGAGACGTGCAGGGCGACTTTAATAGCGAAAAAATAGCGAAAACCCAAAACTAAAACATATCTATATTAACAGCATTTTTGCCAAAAATGAAAGTAAATTTACGCCTTACGCGTACAAACAGTTAGTTATAATTAACAGGAGTTAGCTAAAACTATGCTCTATACTACTGACATTCTATGAACCCTTGATGCGGTTAAATATCTACATAGGTGAGTCTCGAAACGCGCAATCTTATCAAATTATTTCTGAATTTTAATAGTGCGCTACAGGGGTTTGATAAAAGATGGTTTTTTTTCTGTTTTTGTTTGTATTTGTAATCAAAGACTCTTATAATTATAAAAATTTTACTGGTGGCTAGCTTTGTATTATTAATATTTGCTAAACATAATTTACTTTTTAGCTTTGTAATTTAACAAAATTAAAAAGTAAATTGTGGGTGGCTTTTTGTCGATTATTAGTTGGTAATTTATTAGTTTTTAATTGTGAGATACGATTAGGTTTGCGGCTAATAACTATCTATTATTTAAATAATCCAAAGTACGCTAGCTATTCCTTATCTTCGATTTACCTGTTTTTTGACAGGCTATGTGATTCATCAAATCCTGCAAGTGATTTGAAGTTCGTGCTTGATATTTTGGATATTGGCATAGCGACAACACAGGTAAGTTATAACTGCGAATAAAGGATGCCCGCTGTGAAAAGCAACCGACCGATTGACCTTCCTTTAAGCCAAGTAATTAATGTTAATTCAAAAAACCCAATTGCTTTGGCTTCAATTACCCACCGTGTTTCTGGTGTGGTGCTATTTCTCCTAATTCCTGTGATGTTATGGATTTTTCAAACGTCGCTTGCCAGTGCTGAAGGCTTTGCAGATATTTTCACCAACCCAGTGGTGAAGTTTTTGGCTTGGATCTTTGTGGCTGCATTAGGCTACCATTTTGTGATGGGCTTCAAACATTTATTTGCCGACATGGGCATGAATGAAGAATTAAACAGTGGTCGCACCGCGACATTCATTGGCTTTGTACTTGCAGCGCTTTGGGTTGTGGGTTCATTTGTATGGGTGATGTTCTAATGAAAAGTGCAACAGGTTTAACAGGCTCAGGCTCTCGCGATTGGGTGGTACAACGTATTAGTGCGGTTGTATTGGCAGTTTATTCATTGGTGATGTTGGGTTGGTTCTTAACCCACCAACCAACGTTTGAATTATGGCAAGGCTTTATGCTAAGCCTACCGATGCGCTTATTTACGCTATTGATGATACTAGCATTAGTGGGTCATGCGTGGGTAGGGATGTGGACTGTATTAACAGACTACGTTAAGTCAAATGGTTTACGTTTTGTGCTGCAATCTGCCATGATTCTTGCAGTCCTGGTTTATTTATTTTGGGGCGTGATGATTTTCTTCTAAACATCCTGTTAGATAAATTTTGTTAACGTATTTATCGATTTTGACATCCATGGCTTTTAAGCATTTATGGGGATAAAATCGAACCATCATTTAGGAAATTAAAGCAATGGCAACAAAACAAGACAACACCATTAGCAATATTCAAACCTTAACCTTCGATGCGGTTATCGTTGGCGGCGGTGGCTCTGGTATGCGTGCGTCGCTACAATTGGCGCGTGGCGGTATGAATGTTGCGGTATTAACCAAAGTGTTCCCAACGCGTTCTCACACGGTTGCTGCGCAAGGTGGTATTGGCGCAAGTTTGGGCAACATGAGTGATGATAACTGGCACTTTCACTTTTATGACACCATCAAAGGTTCTGACTGGTTAGGTGACCAAGACGCCATCGAATACATGTGCCGTGAAGCACCAAAAGTGGTATATGAACTTGAGCATATGGGTATGCCATTTGACCGTAACGCGGACGGTACGATTTATCAGCGTCCATTTGGTGGTCATACTGCCAACTATGGTGAAAAAGCGGTACAACGTGCGTGTGCGGCAGCTGACCGTACAGGTCATGCATTATTGCATACGCTATATCAAAAAAATCTTGAGCAAGGCACAGAGTTTTTTATCGAGTGGATTGCGCTAGATTTGGTCAAAGATAGCAAAGGCGACATTAACGGGGTTATCGCGCTGGAGCAAGAAACAGGTCGTGTTGCCGTATTCCAAGCGAAAACAACTGTCCTAGCAACGGGGGGTGCAGGTCGTATTTTCGCTGCGTCTACTAATGCCTTTATTAACACCGGTGACGGTCTAGGTATGGCAGTACGTGCGGGTATTCCACTACAAGATATGGAATTTTGGCAATTTCACCCAACAGGCGTCGCAGGTGCGGGTGTATTATTGACAGAAGGTTGTCGTGGTGAAGGTGCGCTACTTCGCAATAAAGATGGCGAAGCCTTTATGGAACGTTATGCACCAACCCTAAAAGACTTGGCACCACGTGACTTTGTATCACGTTCAATGGACCAAGAGATCAAAGAAGGTCGTGGTTGTGGTCCACAGGGCGATTATGTGGTACTTGATATGACGCACTTAGGTGTGGATACCATCATGAAGCGTTTACCATCGGTTTATGAAATTGGTAAAAACTTCGCGAACGTTGACATTACCAAAGAGCCAATCCCAGTTGTACCGACTATCCATTACCAAATGGGCGGTATCCCAACCAATATTCATGGTCAGGTTGTCATGCCAGATCTTGAGGCAGGTACGGATGCGGAAGGTTTATACGCCCAGCAAAAAATCGTGAAAGGCTTATATGCGATTGGTGAATGTTCATGTGTATCTGTGCACGGCGCCAACCGTCTAGGTACTAACTCATTACTCGACTTGGTAGTATTTGGTCGTGCAGCGGGTCAACATATCATTGATGAGTTCCACGCCGCTGACCGTCATGACTATGAGCCACTATCACCGCGTGTTCTTGACAAAACCTTGGCGCGTTTGAATGTGTTACAGCAATCTACGCAAGGGCTAAATGCGCAAGATGTGGCTGACGAAATCCGCCGTACCATGCAACAACATGCGGGTGTATTCCGTACCCAAGCGTCAATGAATGAAGGTGTACAAAAAATCTTGGCACTTGAAAGCAAGGTCAATAGTCTTCACCTAGCTGATAAATCGCAAGTGTTTAATACCGCCCGCATTGAAGCGCTTGAAGTGGCGAATCTCTATGAAGTTGCCAAAGCGACGATGATTTCAGCTTCCCTGCGTCAAGAATGTCGTGGCGCGCACACCGTCGTTGACTACGAACGTGCCGCAGATGATGCGTATGCCCCGCTTGGTCGTAATGACCACGAATGGATGAAACATACCCTTTGGTTCTCTGAAGGTAACCGTGTTATCTACAAACCTGTTCGTAAGAGCCCACTGACTGTAGACTATGTTGAGCCAAAAGTACGTACATTCTAATTAATATTTTTTGGTCTTTGCAAACTGTTGTAAAGACCCTATAAACCAATACCATAAACGTGTGGAGTTTAGCATTATGAGCAGAGGTACTCGCACCATCGAGATTTTCCGCTACGATCCAGATAAAGACGCAGCACCCCGTATGCAGACATACCAAATTGAGCTTTTAGATTCTGACCGTATGTTATTAGACGTACTTGTCCGTTTGAAAAAAATGGACGAAACCATCAGTTTCCGCCGTTCGTGCCGTGAAGGTATTTGTGGCTCTGACGGTATGAACATCAATGGTAAAAACGGTCTATCATGTCTTATCAACATGAACACGCTACCACAAAAAATTACTTTACGTCCGCTACCTGGTTTACCTGTCGTGCGCGACTTAGTGGTAGATATGAACCAATTCTATGAGCAGTATGAAAAAGTTCATCCGTACTTGATTAATGACCAGCCAGCGCCACCGACTGAACGTCTACAATCACCTGAAGACCGCGAAAAGTTAAACGGTCTATATGAATGTATTTTATGTGCCTGTTGTTCAACTAGCTGTCCATCATTCTGGTGGAACCCAGATAAGTTCTTAGGTCCATCTGCGTTGTTGAATGGCTACCGCTTTGTAGCAGATAGCCGTGATACTAGCACACAAGAGCGTTTAGCGCGTTTAGACGACCCATTTAGCTTGTTCCGTTGCCGTGGCATCATGAACTGTGTGTCGGTTTGTCCAAAAGGCTTGAATCCTACCAAAGCGATTGGTCACTTACGTAACATGCTTTTAGATCAAGCAGGTTAGTACCAAAATTTGGTGACAAAAAAGCTCTGTATCGACAGGGCTTTTTTTATTGGGATGTGATAAATTAATAGTAATTGGCTATCTATTAATGAAAGTAATAAATGATATCCAAATATCATAATATTTTTTATACCTTTTCCGCCTAATGAATGAGATAAATTATCATGAATTTTGTATAATATACGATAGGTATCTATAGGGAATATTCATTTAGATTTTCTAAGGAAGGAGAAAACTAACTTTCACATTACTCTTCTTTTACTGCCATTTGATAGCCATTTATCCACACGCCAAGCGGCGTGAGTCGCTATATTTAGTAAATGAATGGTAACTATTACCTTAACAAAATTTTTTGTTAATTATAAAAATGCTAGGCTATTCCCTAAAATTTTTATTTCCACCTTTAAATACTACAGTAGAAAGAATCATGGCTAACCAAAACCAAACTTCTGTCTCATCTGCTCAGTTTACCGAACTGTCAGCAGATAACGCAGTCTATCTTGAATCACTCTATGAACAGTATCTTCAAGATCCACAAAGCGTTGATGAAAAATACATTCCTTACTTTGCGCAGTTTGCCAAAGATGATGATAAGAACGCCCTTCACCATACTATCCAAGACCAATTTTTGCTATTAGCTCGCAATACCACTGCCCACAAAGTTACCGGTCAATCAGCTGCAGGTACCGTCAGCCCTTCTGAAATTCGCGAATTTGCGGACAACCAAATGGGCGTGCAAAAATTGATTACCAGTTACCGCCGTCGTGGTCATCGTATTGCTAATCTAGATCCTTTAGGACTGATGCCACGTCCCGAAGTTGAAGAATTGACTTTAGCTTACTATGGCCTATCTGAAGCGGATTTAGACACTGTTTACCCTGTCAGCGACCTAAATATCGGTAAAGACAAAGCCACTCTGCGTGAAATCATTCAAGTGTTAGAGCGAGTTTATTGTAGCAGCATCGGTGCAGAATATTTCCATGTGACCACCGCCAAAGAAAAACGCTGGATTGAAAAATACCTAGAACAAAATCTTGGCTATGTCAAATTTGACAATGAAAAACGTAAATCTATCCTTGAGCGTTTGACAGCAGCGGAAGGATTAGAAAAATACTTAGCGCGTAAATATACCGGTGTGAAACGTTTTGGTCTTGAGGGTGGCGAAAGCTTTATCCCGATGGTCAATGAGATAATTCAGCGTGCGGGTGAAAACGGTACCAAAGAAATGGTTATCGGTATGGCACACCGTGGGCGTTTAAATTTATTAGTGAATATCTTAGGTAAAAACCCTAAAGATTTGTTTGATGAGTTTGATGGTAAAAAACAACCGACCGTGGGTTCAGGTGACGTAAAATACCACAATGGTTATTCATCTAACGTAATGACACCGGGCGGCGAAGCGCACTTAGCCTTGGCATTTAACCCCTCGCATCTTGAGATTGTATCGCCTGTATTGATTGGTTCAGTGCGTGCGCGTCAAGTACGCCGTCATGATAAAACCGGTGACGCCGTTTTGCCAATCGTGGTACACGGTGACGCTGCGTTCGCCGGTCAAGGTGTCAACCAAGAAACTTTCCAAATGTCACAAACCCGTGCCTACTCAACAGGTGGTACGCTGCATATTATTATCAATAACCAAGTCGGTTTTACCACTAGCCGCTTAGAGGATGCGCGTTCAACCGAATATTGTACCGACATCGCCAAGATGGTACACGCACCGATTTTTCATGTAAACGGTGACGATCCAGAAGCCGTGGTATTTATGGCGCAGCTTGCCCATGACTATCGCCAAACTTTCCATAAAGATATCGTGATTGATATGTACTGTTACCGTCGTAACGGTCACAATGAAGCGGATGAACCTTCAGCCACTCAGCCACTTATGTATTCGGTCATCAAAAAACTGCCAAGTACTCGTGAGCTATTTGCCAATAAATTGGTTGCCGAAGGCGTTATTAGCAAAGCAGAAGCTGTGGCATTTGAAGATGACTACCGTGAGTCACTCGATAAAGGCGAATATGTTGCTAGCGCACTCGTCCGTGAGCCAAATAAAACGCTGTATGTAGATTGGACACCTTATATTGGTCATAAGCTTGAAGACAATTGGGATACGGGCGTTGATATCAATAAATTAAAAGCTTATGGTGAAAAAATGGCGCAAATGCCAGCAGGCTATGAGCTACAACGCCAAGTGCAAAAAGTGGTTGAGCAGCGCAAAGCCATGCAAACCGGTCAAGAGCCATTGAACTGGGGCGCGGCAGAAACCTTGGCTTATGCGTCACTGGTCGAAGAAGGCTACCCTGTGCGTATCACGGGTGAAGATGTGGGACGTGGTACTTTCTCGCATCGCCATTCAGAACTGTTCAACATGAAAGACGGCAGCATGTATGTACCGCTTGCTAACATGAGCCCTAACCAAGCACGCTTTGACACCTTTAACTCATTGTTGTCAGAAGAAGCGGTATTGGCGTTTGAATATGGTTACGCAACGACAGTACCCAATGCGCTAGTGATTTGGGAAGCGCAGTTTGGTGACTTTGCCAATGGCGCACAAGTAGTTATTGACCAATTTATTTCTTCAGGTGAAACCAAATGGCAACGTCTTTGTGGTTTGACCATGCTATTACCACACGGCTATGAAGGTCAAGGTCCTGAGCATTCATCAGCGCGCCTAGAGCGTTACTTGCAGCTATGTGCTGAAGACAACATGCAAGTGTTAACCCCAACTACACCTGCACAGATTTTCCATGCCTTGCGTCGTCAAGTGGTTCGCCCAGCGCGTAAACCGCTGATTGTGATGTCACCAAAATCACTGCTACGTCATAAGTTGGCGGTGTCAACGCTTGAAGAGCTTGCGCAAGGTCAGTTCCAAACCGTGATTCCAGAGATTGACCAACTTGATAATAACCAAGTGACGCGTTTAGTGTTGTGTGGCGGTAAGGTATATTATGACTTGCTTGAAAAACGTCGTGAATTGGGTCTCAACCATGTGGCGATTGTGCGTATCGAGCAGCTTTATCCATTACCTGAAGCACGTATTTTGGAAGAAGTGGCAAAATATCCAAACCTTGAAGGTATTGTTTGGACACAAGAAGAGCCACGTAACCAAGGCGCTTGGTACTATCTAGCACCGCACTTATTCCGTTTGATTGCACCGCCAAAACCAGCGACTCGTCCGACCAAAGCCTACTTGCTTGAGCCAGTGGCTCGCCCTTCATCAGCAGCACCTGCGGCAGGTTCGATGCAAATGCACGTTGCCCAGCAACAAAAAGTTATCAACGAAGCATTGGGTTTGCCAAAGAATGAAGATTCAACCGAAGACAAGCTAGAAGCTAAAGCGGAAATAGCAGAAAAACAAGCGACTGACTAAGCATTTTAAAGGATTAGTACTTAATAGATGCGTACTAATCCTTCTTGGTTTTTGGTATAGGCAATTGCGCCGAGTGCTAAGACAACAATGAATTTAACCCATTAAAAATGAAAGAATGTGAAATTAACTAGGAGTTTTCCATGAGTGAGATTAAAGTCCCCGTATTCCCAGAATCCGTTGCTGACGGTACAATTGTTGCTTGGAATTTTAATGAAGGCGACCAAGTAAGCCGTGATGCTGTATTGTGTGAAATCGAAACCGATAAAGTTGTGATGGAAGTGGTGGCACAAGCTGATGGCGTGCTTAGCAAAATTCTTAAACAAGTTGATGATACAGTGCTTTCTGCTGAAGTCATCGGTGAGCTGACTGAAGGCGCAACCGCGGCTGCACCAGCAACCCAACCTGCTGAAACCCAAGCACCGGCTGCCCAAGCTGAAGCCGCGCCTGCAGCTGCAGCACAACAAGCGCCTACCGCTCAAGCGACTTCTGAAGCAGATTATAAAGACCAAAGCCCAGCGGTTCGTAAAGCCGCGAATACCACAGGCGTCAATCCTGCAGACGTTGAAGGTTCAGGTCGTGGCGGCCGTGTAACCAAAGAAGACATGGCAAACCCAACCTTAAAAGCCAACAATGCAATTAAAGCAGACAACGGCCAAGTGGTTGCCAATGCAGTCGGTCAACGGGCAGACAAACGTGTGCCAATGACGCGTTTACGCGCCCGTGTTGCTGAGCGTCTGTTAGCCGCTACGCAAGAAACTGCAATGTTGACGACGTTTAACGAAGTGAACATGAAACCTATCATGGACTTACGTAGTGAGTTCAAAGAGCGTTTTGAAAAACGTCACGGTGTAAAACTAGGCTTCATGTCATTGTTTGTAAAAGCCGCTACTGAAGCGTTAAAACGTTTCCCAGCGGTAAATGCCTCTATTGATGGCAGCGATATCGTTTATCATGGTTATTATGATGTGGGTGTTGCGGTATCGAGCGACCGTGGTCTTGTGGTGCCGGTATTACGTGACACTGACCAAATGGGTATGGCAGATATCGAACGTGCGATTGGTAACTATGCATCAAAAGCGCGTGAAGGTAAATTAGGTATTGAAGACATGACGGGTGGTACCTTCACCATTACCAATGGTGGGGTATTTGGTTCATTGATGTCAACCCCAATCATCAATCCACCACAAACAGCGATTTTGGGTATGCACGCGACTAAAGAACGCCCAATGGCAGTGAACGGTGAAGTGGTAATTCTACCTATGATGTACTTGGCATTGTCGTATGACCACCGTTTAATTGACGGTAAAGAAGCCGTACAATTCTTGGTCACTATCAAAGAATTGGTTGAAAACCCAGCGATGCTACTTCTCGATTTATAATGAAAAAAGCCTGTATTGGCAAAGGTTGATACAGGCTTTTTTGTTTAACAACTTTAACAATAACAATTCAAATTTTTGGTGAAGATTATGAAAGAAAGCTATGATTTGGTAATTATCGGTGGTGGCCCTGGTGGCTATGAAGCAGCTATTCGTGCAGGACAACTGGGTATGAGCGTGGCTTGTATCGAAAAACGTATTAATAAAGGTGAGCCAGCGTTAGGCGGTACCTGTTTGAACGTCGGTTGTATTCCTTCAAAAGCATTACTAGACAGCTCACATCGCTACGAAGCAACCAAGCATGACTTAGCCGACCACGGTATCACCACAGGTGAAGTGGCGATTGACATCAGTAAAATGTTAAGCCGTAAAGACGCTATCGTTAAACAATTAACCGGTGGTGTCGCTGCGTTATTAAAAGGTAACGGTGCTGACTGGCTACAAGGTACAGGTAAATTACTTGATGGTAAAGGTGCGGATAAACAAGTTGAATTTACTCCATTAGATGGTTCTACGCCTACCACTATTACCGCTAAAAATGTGATTTTAGCCTCTGGTTCTGTGCCCATTGATATCCCTGTTGCCCCGATTGATAACGAATATATCGTTGATTCAACCGGTGCGTTAGACTTTACCGAAGTGCCTGCGCGTTTAGGCGTCATTGGTGGTGGTGTGATTGGTCTTGAACTGGGTTCGGTATGGCGTCGTTTGGGTAGTGAAGTAGTGGTATTTGAAGCCATGCCAGAATTTTTAGCAGCGGCGGACAAAGCCGTAAGCAAAGAAGCGGCAAAACTACTAAAAGCCCAAGGCATGGATATCCGTATTGATACCAAAGTTACTCAGGCTCAAGTAGAAAACGGTAAGGTACTTGTATCGTTTGATGCTAAAGGTCAAGCAGGCCAAGAAACCTTCGATAAACTCATCGTTTGTGTGGGTCGCCGTGCTTATAAAGAAAACTTACTTGGCGAAAATTCAGGGGTAGAGCTTACTGAACGTGGTTTGGTAGCGGTAAATGACTTCTGTCAAACCAACCTTGATGGCGTATATGCAATCGGTGACTTGGTGCGTGGTCCAATGCTAGCGCACAAAGCGATGGAAGAAGGCATGATGGCAGTTGAACGTATTCATGGTGAAAAAGTTCAAGTCAATTATGACACCATTATTAGCGTAATTTACACACACCCAGAAATTGCATGGGTGGGCTTAACTGAAGAACAAGCCAAAGAGAAAGGTCATGAAGTCAAAACAGGTCAATTCAGCCTAGCTGCCAATGGTCGTGCATTAGCCGCTGGTGAAGGCCAAGGGTTCATTAAAGTGGTCGCCGATGCTAAAACGGATCGTTTATTAGGTATGCATGTCGTATCAGCGGGTGCAGGCGATATCGTTCATCAAGGCATGATTGCGATGGAATTTGTGTCAAGTATTGAAGACTTGCAATTGATGACGTTTGCTCACCCAACCATTTCTGAAGCGGTACACGAGGCGGTGCTATCAGCGGATGGTCGTGCGATTCATGCGATTCAACGTAAGCGTAAGTAACCTAGTTCATAAGTAATTTGGCTCACAAACAATTAACTTAGTTCATAAGTAACTGGGCTAATTAGCTTATGCATCAATAGTTTGAATAAGGCAAGTGACCTAACCTCATTATCAACTAGGTTAGCTCACTGTTGACCACAATATTCATAAATAATTTTAAAACAATGTAAACCAAAACCGAGAGGATAAATTCATGAATTTACATGAGTATCAAGCCAAAGAATTATTAAAAAGCTATGGATTGCCAGTACAAGAAGGTATCATCGCTAAAAATGGCGACGAAGCCGCCGCAGCGTTTGATAAAATGGCAGGCAATGCTGGTGCCGTGGTTGTTAAAGCCCAAGTACATGCCGGTGGCCGTGGTAAAGCGGGCGGCGTAAAAATCGCTAAAACGCGTGAAGAAGCGAAACAAATTGCTGAAGAATTAATTGGTAAAAACTTGGTAACTTACCAAACTGACGCCAACGGTCAACCTGTTAATAGCGTACTTATCGCCGAAGACATGTACCCAATCGCAACTGAATTGTACTTAGGTGCAGTCGTAGACCGTTCAGCACGCCGTGTGGTATTCATGGCGTCAACTGAAGGCGGTGTTGAAATTGAAAAAGTTGCCGAAGAAACCCCAGAAAAAATCTTGAAAGTAGAAGTTGACCCACTGGTGGGCTTACAACCTAGCCAAGCTCGTGAAGTGGCTTTCAAACTGGGTCTAAAAGACAAACAAATCAACGAATTTGCCAAATTGATGACAGGGGCTTATAAAGCCTTTACCGAAAATGACTTTGCTTTATTTGAAATCAATCCATTAGCCGTTCGTAAATCTGGTGAATTAGCCTGTGTTGACGCCAAAATCGGTATCGACTCAAATGCCCTTTATCGCCTACCAAAAGTCGCTGAACAACGTGACAAATCACAAGAAAATGAGCGTGAATTAAAAGCCTCAGAATTTGACCTAAACTATGTTGCGCTTGAAGGTAACATCGGTTGTATGGTGAATGGCGCCGGTCTTGCGATGGCAACCATGGATATCATCAAACTATATGGTGGTCAACCCGCTAACTTCCTAGACGTAGGCGGCGGCGCGACCAAAGAACGTGTGGTTGAAGCGTTCAAATTGATTCTTGAAGACAAATCAGTACAAGGCGTACTCATCAACATCTTTGGTGGTATCGTACGTTGTGACATGATTGCCGAAGCGATTATCGAAGCGGTAAAAGAAGTCAACGTCACCGTGCCTGTGGTTGTGCGCCTCGAAGGTAACAATGCTGAAAAAGGTGCGCAAATCCTACGTGATTCAGGTCTTAAATTAATTCCTGCTGAAGGTCTTTCTGAAGCCGGTCAAAAAATTGTTGATGCGGTTAATAATGCCTAATGAAGAAAGTATAGGTATGAGCGAGTAGGGCTATGTGCCCTACTGGTTAATCGTTTAAATCAAACATAAAAAGTAAAAGGAAAAACAATGAGCGTATTAGTTGGAAAAGACACTAAAGTATTAGTGCAAGGTTTCACAGGTAAAAACGGTACTCTACACTCAGAGCAATCAATTGCTTATGGTACCAACATCGTTGGCGGTGTTACCCCAGGTAAAGGCGGTACAACCCACCTTGATCGTCCAGTATTCGATACAATGGATGAGGCAGTAACAGCAACGGGTGCTAATGCCTCTGTTATCTTTGTACCAGCACCATTTGTATTGGACTCAATCGTTGAAGCGATTAACTCTGGCGTAAAATTGATTGTGGTCATCACCGAAGGCGTACCTACCCTAGATATGCTAAAAGCCAAACGTTACTTAGAAAACGTCAACGCTGACCTACAAGCCAAGGGCGAAGAAATCATCCGTATGGTGGGTCCAAACTGTCCAGGCGTCATCAGCCCAGGTAAATGCAAAATTGGTATCATGCCAGGTCACATTCACCAAGAAGGTAAAGTCGGTATCATCTCACGTTCTGGTACATTGACTTATGAAGCGGTGGCTCAAACTACTAAACTTGGCTTTGGTCAATCAACCTGTATCGGTATCGGTGGCGACCCCATCCCAGGTATGAACCAAATCGACGCATTAAAATTGCTTCAAGACGACCCACAAACCGAAGCAATTGTATTAATCGGTGAAATCGGTGGTACGGCTGAAGAAGAAGCGGCTGCATACGTCAAAGACCACGTGACTAAACCCGTTATTGGTTATATCGCAGGTGTCACAGCACCAAAAGGTAAACGTATGGGCCATGCCGGTGCGATTATCTCAGGTGGTAAAGGTACAGCGGAAGAAAAATTCAAAGCCTTTGAAGAGGCTGGTATTGCTTATACCCGTGATCCTTCAAAAATCGGTGAAAAAGTAAAAGAAGTCACTGGTTGGTAATCATCCGCTATTTTGACTAATCAAGAGCAGATAATCATTGGGTTATCTGCTTTTTTATTATCCGCTGGTGTTAGCAAACGCTGGTGTTAGCAAAATACCCTCAATCAGTTTTAATAATGCCTTTAAAATATTCGGGCAGATAAAATATTTGCCATAAAAATATGTTAAGCTTGATATAAACTATTTGAAAAACTTGTCTTATTAAGAGTCACTATGTCGACAAAAATCACTCACGCTGTTATCCCTGTGGCAGGGTTTGGCACGCGTATGCTACCACTATCAAAAGCAGTGCCAAAAGAATTACTACCACTTGGCAATAAACCAGCCATTCAATACGTCGTTGAAGAAGCGATTGCCGCAGGTTTAACCAATATTGTCTTGGTCAATCATGCGCAAAAAATCGCCATTGAAAACTATTTTGATATCAATAGCGAGCTTGATACCCAATTACGCGGTAAAGGCAAAGCGGCGCTAGCAGATAGTTTGAACTGGCTACCTGCAGGGGTCACGGTTACCAGTGTGCGCCAAGGCAAACCGTTAGGATTAGGGCATGCTGTGTTGCAAGCCCGTGCCATTGTAGGTGATGAACCGTTTGCTGTGCTATTACCCGATGTGATTTTAAACCCTTATAACACTGACTATACTCAGCAGAATTTAGCTTACATGCTACAGCAGTTTGCCAAGCAGCAGCATTCACAGATATTGGTTGATCCAGTGAAAGAAAGTGATATTCATAAATATGGTATTGCCAAGCTAGCCACCACACAAATGGTAGCAAAGTCTGAACAAAACCAGTCGTTTGCTGTGACGGGTTTTGTGGAAAAACCCAAAGCTGAGGACGCGCCTTCTAACTTGGCTGTCGTTGGGCGCTATGTATTTAATAATGCTATTTTTGATTATCTAGCCAACACGCAGCCAAGTGTGGGGGGGGAAATTCAGCTGACCGATGCCGTTGATGCGCTTATTAGCACGCAAGGGGTGGACGTGGTTAGCATGGTAGGTAACAGCTTTGATGCAGGTGATATGAATAGCTATTTACAAGCCGTGGGTTATTTTGCTACCCAATTGGGTATTGAAGCGTTTCAACATACAGCAAATTAATATAGGGTCATAGACGAATGTCAACCGATACAAGTGCGAATCGTACATGGCAAACACTGTCTACTCAAGCAGATAGTATGGCCACGCTTAATCAATTGTTTAGCCAACAATCCAATCGCGGCTCACAGTACCGCGTTGCTGCGTGCGACATGATCATGGATTTTAGTAAACAAAAAATTGATGAGGCTGTGCTCAGTAATTTAATCACATTGGCAAATGAGCGTGAGTTAGCGCAAGAAATCCATCGGCTGATGACAGGCGAAATCGTGAATGATACTGAGCATCGCCCTGCACTGCATACCGCGTTAAGACAGCCGCAAGGTGAGCAAGTTTGGGTCGAAGGTATCAATGTCATTGAGCAGGTGCATACCAGCTTACAAAAAGCGGAAAAGTTGGTTGAGCGGATTCGTAATGGGGTCTGGCGTGGTTATTCTGGTCAGGCAATCACCGATGTCGTGAATATCGGGGTCGGCGGCTCAGATCTAGGGCCAGTGATGGCAACAACGGCACTAAAAGAATGGACAGATACCCCTATCAGTGTGCATTTTGTCTCCAATATGGATGGCACCCAGCTCGATAGTTTGCTCAAAGTATTAAATCCGCAAACCACGCTATTTATTATCTCGTCGAAATCATTTTCCACCATTGATACGCTGTCCAATGCCAAGACGGCGATGTCATGGTTGTTAGCCAGTCATGATAACAAAGCCACTATTTTGCGTCGTCATTTTATTGGGATTTCTACCAAAGCAGATAAGATGTCAGAATGGGGTATCCATGTCGATAACCAACTAATGCTCTGGGATTGGGTTGGGGGTCGATTCTCCATGTGGTCGGTGATTGGACTGGCGATTGCCATAAAAATTGGCATGCACAATTTTTATGAATTGCTAGCAGGTGCCTATGAGATGGATCGGCATTTTGCCACCGCCGATTTTTCTCAAAACATGCCTGTGTTGTTAGGGCTACTCGGTGTTTGGAACAGTACGTTTTTACACATTAACGCCCATACGGTGTTACCTTATGATGGTCGGTTATCTTTTTTTCCCAACTATTTAACCCAGCTTGAGATGGAGAGTAACGGTAAATCTGTTAATCGCCAAGGCGAGGCCGTGACTTACAATACTTGTCCCATTTTGTGGGGTGATATTGGCTCCAATGCTCAGCATGCGTTTTATCAGTTGTTACATCAAGGCACACAGGCAGTCAGTTGTGATTTTATTGCCCCCATCAAACGCTACGCAGATGCCCAAACAATCAATAAAAACTTGCTTGAGCAGCATGGACTTTCGCTTGCCAACTGCTTAGCGCAAAGCCAAGTGTTGGCGTTTGGCAATGCCGCCATCAAAGACAGCAATAATGGTATGGATAAATTCAAGCATTATCGCGGCAATCAGCCGTCAACCACCATTCTACTCAAACAGCTGACCCCAAGAACGTTAGGGGCATTGATTGCGCTGTATGAGCACAAAGTGTTTGTTATGTCAGTCATTTGGCAGATTAACCCATTTGACCAGTGGGGGGTTGAAGTGGGTAAAGTGATGGCTAATGCCGTCTTTGATGCCTTAGTATCAACGCAAGAATTATCGCCGCAACAAGCGCAGCCGTTTGACAGCTCAACCAATCAGTTGCTAAATACCATTAAAACAACCTTTGCAAGCTGATGATGGATAGGGATAAAAGAAGAAAAAAATGACAAAAACTGTATATGTAATTGGCAGTACCAATGAATCAATCAATGCCTGTATTTTGCTTGCCACCCTTGAATATCAAGTCAGGCTATTGACCGATGACGATAGCCTTCAGCAGGTCATGAATGATTACCAGTTTGATCGGCAGATGGTGCTACTGTGGCAGTTGTACCAATCTCAAGGCAACATCGTTACCCAGCCTTTGCCAATCCATGATTTTTCAGCCTATGTCAGCGCAGATGATATTTGGTTGTTTGTCGATGGTGTGTCAGCGCAGGCGCTTGACCAATTTGGCTCATTTCATTTTAACCCAACCACCCAGATTATCATCAGTGGTGTCAAAGCCATTGGTAAGATTGAACAATTCGCCCGCAAATTGACGACTACTTGGGTGTATTATCTTCCGTTTATTTTTATGAAAGATGGGGCGAATTTTAGTTCTTTTTTCCAAGCCGATTTGGCACTGATTGGTGAAAAAACGCAAGGCAGTAGCGCGCACAACAACATTTTGCTGTTTTTTATTGAAAAAAGTGACAAGCACTTTATTACCGATATTAAAACGGCAGAATTTGCGCGCAGTAGTATCATGGGAATGCTGGCAACACGCTTGTCTTTCATGAATGAAATGGCGCGTCTCGCCGCCAGTGAACAGGTCAATATCAAACAAGTTGAGCAAGTCCTTGGGCTAGATAAACGCATTGGTAAAGATTATCTCAAAGCAGGTTGGGGATTTGGTGGCAAGTCATTGCCGCTAGAATTGGATTTTTTGATTGATGGATTTAAGCACAATCAAGTAGAGACATCATTGCTAGAGGCGGTAAAATCCATTAATGAAGACCAAAAAGAACTGATTTTCCGTGAATTTTGGCAATATTTTGATGGCTTTATCGAAAATAAAACGGTGATGATTTGGGGCTCAGGCTATCGTAATGGGACGGGACGCACCACCCATTCAGCGTTTCATCCACTGATCAAATTATTATGGTCATACAATATCAAAACGATTGTGTATGCCAACAATACCAAAGAAGAATTGTTAGAGTTATACGGTAATCATCCGCTGTTTTCATTGACCGACGATGCCTATGCGCCGCTTACACAAGTGCAAGCATTGTTTATTGTCAACTGGTCGCTACCGATCAAGCCGGATATCAATCGTTTAAATAACATTGCATTACCCATTTTTGATGCAAAAAATACGTTAACCGAATCACAAATTCAGCAGCTCGTTGGTTTTTATACGGGTATAGGCTGTAAAAAATAGGCAAAACAATGATAAATCAAAGCAAAAAAATCTTAGTGACTGGCGGGGCAGGCTATATCGGCTCACATACGTTAATAGAGCTAATTGCGGCAGGATTCACCCCCGTGGTGTATGATAATTTATCCAATAGTAGCCGGACTTCGCTGGCGCGTGTCCAGCAAATTGTAGGGCAGTCCATTGAATTTATCGAAGGCGATATTTTGGACACACAGCTGCTTGCCAAAACCTTTGCCGCGCATGACTTCACTGCGGTGATTCATTTTGCAGGACTAAAGGCGGTCGGTGAATCGGTTGCCAAGCCACTTTGGTATTATCAAAACAATGTCGCAGGCACGCTCAATCTACTCGATGCGATGACCAACGCCCAAGTAAAAAACTTGATTTTCTCGTCATCCGCAACCGTGTATGGTGACCCAGAAGCCTTGCCGATTGTCGAATCCTCACCGCGTTCTGCGACCAATCCGTATGGGCAAAGCAAGCTGATGATTGAACATATGCTTGAAGATTTGGCAAAATCAGATAACCACTGGCAATTAATTTCACTGCGCTATTTTAATCCCATTGGTGCCCACCATACCGGAACCATAGGTGAAAATCCCAATGGCATTCCAAACAATTTGATGCCGTATGTTAGCCAAGTGGCAGTGGGTAAGCTGCCGCAGTTAAGCGTGTTTGGCAATGATTATGATACCGTGGATGGGACAGGCGTGCGAGATTATATTCATGTGGTTGATTTGGCAAAAGGGCATGTCGCCGCTTTACAGTATTTGGAACAGCAAACCCAGCTCGGATTTGAGCCGATTAACTTGGGTACAGGTAAAGGGACATCTGTATTAGAATTGGTGAATGCCTTTATCAAAACCACGGGTCAACCCGTGCCTTATAGTATAGCACCAAGACGACCTGGCGACATTGCCAGTTGTTATGCCAGTAGTGATAAAGCCAAGCATCTGTTGGGCTGGCAAGCCGAGTTTGATATCGAGCGTATGTGTACCGACACTTGGCGTTGGCAAAGCCAAAACCCTAATGGCTATGATGATTAAGCGCCCCGTTACTATTATTGGATATTAGCGAGTATTAACGAATATTAATGACGGTTTTATGACCGTCTTTTTTATCGGTAGGTTTTATCAAAGATGAGTATTTTTATCATAAAAACCCAGTTAAGGTTATGATTTTACTTGACCCTAGGTTCGCTTCAGCGATAATAGGGGATTAGATAAATTATGATTTTTATTTGTTTTCACCCTAGCGATTGTTTAGCGAATTTCTTTTTTCTTATTGTCCCATTGAGCCTGTTATGACTGTTAGCGCACCTGAATTTATCCATGAAACTGTTTTGCTAAAAGAAACGGTGGCAAGTGTGCTCAATGTAACTGTAGCGGCGCTAGAAACAGGAACCATCAAAAAAACGGGCACCTTTGTCGATGCGACATTTGGGCGCGGTGGGCACAGCCGATTGCTGTTAACTTATTTGGATAAAGACAGTCGTCTGCTCGTATTTGATAAAGATCCCCAAGCCATACAAACGGCGCAAGCATTGGCAGCCAGTGATGCGCGCGTGATAGTGATTCATGATAGTTTTGCCAAGCTACAGGACAATCTGCAGCGATTAGGGATTGAACAGGTCGATGGGATTATGGCAGATTTGGGCGTGTCCTCGCCGCAGCTGGATGACGGTAGCCGCGGCTTTAGCTTTATGCGTGATGGTGCAGTTGATATGCGCATGGATACCACCCGTGGCGAATCGGTCGCCCAATGGTTAAAACGCGTGGATGAAACCGTGCTTGCCGATGTGCTGTATAACTATGGCGAAGAACGACACAGTCGCCGTATTGCAAGGGCGATCAAACAAATGGAGCACTATGATTCTACCCTAGCGCTGGCAGAAACCATCAAACAGGCGCATCCCAACTGGCAAAAAGGCAAGCACCCTGCCACCCAAAGTTTTCAAGCCATGCGTATTTTTATCAATAATGAACTCGGTGATATTGACAGCTTCTTGGATCAATCGCTCATGGCGCTTAACGTAGGGGGACGCTTGGCGGTGATTAGTTTTCATTCGCTAGAAGACCGTATCATCAAGCAGTTTTTGCAAAAACACAGTAAAGGTCAATATCCTGAAGATGCCAATTTGCCGATGCCACCCAAACGCCCCAAACTGCTATCTAAACCTGAGCGTGTCGCCCCGTTGGATACGGAAATAAGAAACAACCCGCGCGCCAGAAGTGCGTGGCTTCGGTCAGCCACCCGATTGTAAAAGTAGCCGTTTTTGTAACATGATATTTATAACAAACAATAAAAAGCGATTGCATTAACCAAACTTAGATGGGTTGCGTTATAATGACTTGTTTTATCTTGATACCCTGCTCTTTGATATAAAAAGCTCTTTGATATAAAAATGCCAAAATCTCAGCCCCTGCCTCCCATGACGAGTGATCCCATGCCGAATGGCCGCGATAACCAAAATTCGCTCAAAAAAACTCGTTTTTTCTCCGCCAAAAATAACCACGCAACGGTAAAAAATAACACGCCGATGAAAAAAAGCAGTGAAGGCTTGGGTGCCAGTATTAGCGAGATGCTCGATACCGAGTATCGCGGCGTTAGTCTATATACGGTTGCGATGATGCTATTAGTGATTGCGATTTTATGGACAGGGGTGAGCGTCGTCGAGCAAATCCAAACTTATCACCAACAATATGGCGAGCTGCAAAAACTCAAAAAACAATTTCGCCAGCTGCAAATGGAACACCAACGTATGCTGATTGAGCAGCAAACTTTTAGCGCCACCCCGCAAGTGACCAACCGCGCGGTGACTGAACTCAATATGTTTTACCCTAACTTGTCTGATCGTATGATTATTCACGACAACAAAGTCACGGTATTTACTAGTGACGCCAGCAGCAACGAGTCAAACACTCCAGCTATCAATCCAGAAACGCAGCATTGATGAGGCAACCGCGTGAATACTCGCAATAAAAAATCGATAACCACCAAAGTTGCCAATGCCATGTCAGGGCGACCCACCAAAGTGCCTGTGCTCAAAGTCACTGCCCCTAAAAGAAATGCATCAAAGCGTCGTAGTGGGGCGTCACGCCAAGGCAGTATTGAAGAAGATGCCATTCGCTTTAAGTCCATTTGGATAGCGATGGGGTTAGTATTTGTGGCGATTTTTGGACGATTGGCATACATCCAAGTCATTAATAAATCCTACTATCAAGACAAAGGTAATTCGCTCATTACCACCGTCAAAAAAGAGCCGTCTTACCGGGGTATGATCACCGATCGCAATAACATGCCGCTTGCGATTTCAGCGCCATTAACCTCTGCGTATTTTAGTCCGCATGATTATGCGGTGGAATACTATGAGCTTAAAGCGCGCCAACAAGAATTGCAAAAGTCTAAACCGAGTAAATCAGTCAGTCGTGAGCTTGAGCGCGTTGCAAAACGTTTGCAAAACATGGATTTAGCCAAACTTTCGGCATTGACAGGCATTAGCGTCAGCGAATTTAAAAATGCGGTGCGTATCAATGACAATATCAATCTTGCCGATAAAGAGGCGGTAAAAGCTGTATTGCCCACAGGCGCAGGGTCGCATTATTTTCCATTGATGAAAAATGTGCAACCTGAAGCGGCACAGCCGCTCATCGATGCCAATTTTGCTGGGGTCAGTACCGACACGTTTTATCAGCGCTACTATCCACAGCCACAACCGAATGCCCAATTGTTAGGCTTTATGGCGCGTACCAATCTGGCAGATGGCACGCATTACCAAGGGCAAGCTGGGGTAGAGCGCGTATTTAATGACATGCTATCGGGCAAAGATGGCGAAGTCATGGTCATGCGTGATGCCAAAAACAACAGCATTAAAGAAATCGAACAAGTCAAACCTGAAGTCGCTGGTAAAGATTTACAATTAACCGTTGATTCACGGCTACAATATATCTTGTACCAAGAACTTGAAAAAGTCGGACGTGTGCAGCAAGCGCGCTGGGCAGCGGGTATGATTGTTGATGTCAACTCGGGCGAAGTGATGGCGATGTCCAACTGGCCGTCGTTTAACGCCAATGACTTAAATAGCTTATCCAATGAAAACCAGCGTAACCATGCCTTGATGGATGTATTTGAACCCGGTTCGGTGATGAAACCCATCACCGTTGCCACGGGCTTAAAGTCAGGACAATACAATGCCAACTCGCTGGTTAATACCAGTCCAGGTAGCATGGTGGTGCAAGGGCATACTATTCGTGACCATGGCAATTTAGGCACTATTAGTCTGCGTACCCTATTGCAAAAATCGAGTAATATCGGCTCAGCAAAAATTGCCCTTTCTTTGCCCGCCACCGCGATGAGTGATACGCAAAAAGCCTTTGGGTTTGGCGCAAAAACCAACCTAAAATTACCCGGTGAGTCCGCAGGTCTAGTGCCAACGCCTGAGCAAAATGAAATCGCACGCCGCGCAACTGTGTCGTACGGTTACGGTCTGCAAGTCACGCTGGCGCAGCTTGCGCAAGCTTATAGTGTGTTAGGGGCAGGGGGCGTGATGCATCCGTTGACGCTCCTTAAAAGTACCCGTGATAACGCGCTTAATAGCAGTAGTACCAATAATGTCGCCGTCCCTTTTGCCAAACCTGCTGCCAAGCAAGTCATCAAAACCAGCGATGCCCTTACCATTGTCGATATGATGACGTCAGTCACTGAGCCTGGCGGTACGGCAACCTTAGCCGCTATCGATGGCTATCGTGTGGCGGGTAAAACCGGTACGGCAAGACGCACTAATCCCAAAGGCGGTTATTACAATGACCAATACCGCACCGCGTTTGTCGGTATTGCCCCTGCTTCCAACCCACGTTTTGTGGTCGCCATCATAGTTGAAGACCCGCGTGTTAACAAATTTGGTGGTTTGGTTGCAGCACCCGTGTTCCGCAGTGTGATGAAAGAAGCCTTGCGTTTGTACAATGTGCCGTTTGACAAGCCGCTATCGGGTAAAGAAACCACTACCACCAGCATCGAAAGTGTCAATGACTTATAACAACCCTATGGAAAAAGCTATGATTACGTTGCAACCGATGATGTCTGCGCTATCGCTACCAGAAAGCGTGCGACAACTGTTAAACCCTGTCATGAATCAACCATTTGGGCAGTTTGTGGTCGATAGCCGTCAAGTGGGTCAGGGCGATGTATTTGTATTGCTAAAGAGTCAAAACGCGACCGACAGCCTCGATTTGGAAAAAGTTGCAGGTTATCTTACCCAAGTCGCAGACAAAGCGGCGTTTGTGTTGTCAGAAATTGATGTATCCGCGATCCAGTCGCAGTTTACGTTACCGATTATTTATTTACCCACCATTCGTGATTTTTTAGGTTCTCTGATTCAAACCAGTTTGCAACAGCAACATCCTACCAAGTTACCGGCGGTCATCGCGGTGACAGGCACCAATGGCAAGACCACCGTAAGCCAATTGGTCGCCCAACTCATCAGTCAATCGGGCATCAAAACTGCGGTGATGGGCACGGCAGGTAATGGGGTTTTGCCAAATTTGACCCCAAGTACCCATACCACCCTAGAAGTCTTTAATCTGCAACATGCGATTGATGATTTTGCCAAACACGGGGTACAAGCCTTAGCCATTGAAGCCAGCTCTCACGGATTGCACCAGCAGCGGCTGCAAGGCGTACCTGTCAACGTGGCGACGTTTACCAATTTAAGTCGTGATCATCTCGACTATCATACTGACATGGACGATTATGCGCAGGCGAAAGCGCGACTGTTTGATAAAGCGCATTTTCCCACTCTCACTCACGCGATTATTAATTTAGATGATGAATTTAGTGCGTTGATGATTGAGGCAGCTAACGCATCCCATTTAACCGTGTGGACGTATAGTTTGACCAATGACAAAGCCGATTTTTTTGCCAAGACTATCCTGCCTAGCTTGCAAGGGGGTGATTTGACCATTGCTCTTTCAAAAGCTGTCACGCCACAAGGTGAATTAACGGTGAGCAGTCCATTGTTAGGGCGATTTAATGTGGCTAATTTGTTGGCGAGTATCGCAGGCGCCTTAGCGTTATCGCAAAGTGCCGCGATGGGATTGAGTGTGGCGCAAAT
This sequence comes from Moraxella sp. CTOTU48268, assembly GCF_032069585.1. Lineage (NCBI taxonomy): Bacteria > Pseudomonadati > Pseudomonadota > Gammaproteobacteria > Moraxellales > Moraxellaceae > Moraxella > Moraxella sp. CTOTU48268. The sequence continues at coordinate 16,622 of NZ_DAMALV010000018.1, read as the reverse complement.
CCAAGCGGCAGTGCCAAAGCTTCGTGGCGCCACAGGTCGTATGGATCGGGTGCCGTCGACCAGCAGCTGTTTTATCGTGGATTATGCGCATACGCCAGATGCGCTAGAGCAAGTGTTGACCAGTTTAAAATCGCACTGTACGGGTGAGCTTTGGGCAGTATTTGGCTGTGGTGGCGACCGTGATAAGGGTAAACGTCCACTGATGGCGCAAGCAGGACTGCGCCTAGCTGACAAAGTGATTTTGACTGCCGATAACCCACGCAGTGAAGACCCCAATGCGATTTTGAACGATATGCAAGCGGGCATGACTTGCCAGCAGCACTATCAAGCCATTATCGAGCCAGACCGTCAAAAGGCCATTGAATATGCAGTGCAACATGCGAAGCCTAGTGATATCGTGGTGATTGCAGGCAAAGGGCATGAGACTTATCAAGAAATCAAAGGGGTGCGCCACGATTTTGATGATAAAGTAGTGGTAAAAAATGCCATTGAAAAATTCGGCAAATAACTTAGCCTAGCATCATGAAAAAAATCTACCTAATCCGTCATGCCCAAAGCGAGTCCAATGCAGGGCAAGCGGTGCGCCCCAATCATGCCATCAATCTTACTGACGTTGGCAAGACGCAAGCGCAAGCATTAGCGGATTGGCTCACTGACCATATCAGCGAGCCAGTCACCGAGATTTTTGTATCCCAGTATCTTCGCACCCAGCAAACGGCTCAGCCTTATCTACAACGCACTAAGCGTACAGCCACTGTCATCGACGAATTGCATGAATTTAACTTTTTGGATTTTGACACCATCAAGGATTTGTCATTTGATGACATCCGTGTGATTGCCGATGATTTTTGGCAACAGCATTCTGCGCACCGAGCCAGTGAGGTGACGGACAGTTTTGAGCATTTCGTAGCGCGGGTACAAAAGGTGCGCGCGTATTTTGATGCCTTGCCCGATGGCACCTATCTAGTATTTACTCATGGCATGTGGATTGGCATGCTTATCTGGCAACTGCTACTTGGTGATAGCCCGCGTCTATATAATATGAAAAAATTCCGTGAGTTTGAACTGGCAACGCGCCCCAAAAATTGCGAAGTGTTGTTGCTCGCTGCTGCAGGGATCAAGAAAGTATGGGTGCGCAATGATGGGCAAGATGACGAGATTCGCTAGTAGTAAACTATAAAGAGAACCCAATAAAGAGACCCGAATAAAGAGACCCCAACAAAGAGACTAAAATGACTGCATATATTTGGCAATCTGCCAACTTAACCGAAGCTGTGAAAGACCTAAACCCAACCTTTCACAGTGATTTTACCCAGACATCCACAAAAATTATCACCGATACCCGCAAAATTGAACAAGGCGATATCTTTTTAGCCATTAAAGGTGACAACTTTGACGGGCATGATTATGTAAAAACTGCCAAAGATAAAGGCGCGGTCTTAGCGATTGTCAGTCGTGCAGTCGAAAGTGACTTGCCGCAACTTGTAGTGACTGACACAAAATTGGCACTCGGCAAATTAGGTGCTTACCGCCGTGACCAACATCCCAATCTAAAAGTCGTCGCGATTACAGGCTCTAGCGGTAAAACCACTGCCAAAGAAATGCTTGGCAGTATTTTAAACCGTATTGCGCCGACACTTATCACTCGCGGCAATCTCAACAATGATTTGGGTGTGCCGATGATGCTACTAGAGCTGACCGATGCGCATCGTTACGCCGTCATGGAGCTTGGCGCCAATCATGTCGGAGAGATTGCTTATACCACCCAGCTTGTCAAACCCGATGTCGCTTGTGTGCTCAATATCGGCACAGCACATTTGGGGGAGTTTGGCGGGCGTGATAATATCGCCAAGACCAAATCTGAGATTTATCAAGGATTAAGTAACACAGGTACAGCGATTGTGCCATTTGGTGATGATTATTTTGATACGCTACTCAATAATGCCCAACAATTTACCCAAAATATTCTCACCTTTGGCGAGCGTGACGTGTCTTTGGCGGATGCTGGCGTGGATATGCAACAAGCCAAAGAAATTGGCTTAACAGATGAAGATACGGTGCTACTGATGGGCGATGTGTTTGCCGATGATGTGGAAGTCGGTAATACCAGTACCTTTAGCCTAAATTTCAATTTTGAAATTGATGAAATCGAGAGTCAAAACGTCAGCTTAAACTTTGCAGGTGAACACAACATCAGCAATGCCTTAGCCGCCGCGGCCTGTGCGCAAGCCTTGGGGCTGTCGATTGATGATATCGCCAAAGGACTTGATGCTGCCAAACCTGCCAAAGGTCGACTCAATTTTATTGAGTTTGGCAAACATACTTTAATTGATGACACTTATAATGCCAACCCTAGTGCCGTCGTTGCTGCCGCGCAAGTATTGGCTAGCCAAGGTGCGCCCACCATGTTGGTATTGGGCGATATTGGTGAGTTGGGTGACGCTGCGCAAGAGGAGCATCGCAAGCTCGGTGAGGCTATTGTCGCTTCTGGCGTGACTGTGCTGTATACGGTGGGGGAGTTAACGCCTGTTACCGTCGCGCAAGCGCAAGCATCTGGCATGCAAGCACAGGCTTACCCAGACAAAGCCTCCCTACTTGCGGCCATTAAAGATAAGCTGGCGAGTAGTGATGACGCCTGGCATATCTTGTTTAAAGGCTCGCGCTATATGAGGATGGAGCAGGTAATTGACGAGTTAACCCGTCAGCCATCCTAGCTAGAAACAGAACTTTCATCAGTCATTTGATAAAAATTGGCTGATTTTTTGTGAATTTTTACTTAAAATAGTCAACTTTTCATGATGGGTTTTTGATGATGAGTCAAGGTGAGACAGTTTTTATAGACGGTTTTCACAGATAGTTTTCATAGCGAGTTTTCATTTATTTCATCATGATCATAATAGGGAGATTGCATCCCTGTTTTACCCGACATTCCCTAAGGAGTCCACTCGTGCTATTGTGGTTATTTGAATGGCTAAGCCAATTTTATTCCCCATTTTCGGCTGTGTCGTCGCTGACCTTACGTGTTTTATTAGCGGTGCTGACTGCGCTGGGTATCAGTATGGTGTTTGGTGGGCGCGTCATTGAACGGCTGCGTGCGCTCAAATATGGACAAGCCATTCGTAACGATGGACCACAGAGCCACCTTGCCAAAACAGGCACACCCACCATGGGCGGGATTTTGATTTTGGGCAGTATTTTGGTGACCACGCTACTGTGGGCGAATCTAACCAACCCCTACGTATGGATTTTGCTGGTGGTGTTGGTGATTTTTGGTGCGGTGGGCTGGGCAGATGACTGGCTAAAAATCAAATATAAAGACCCAAAAGGCTTGATTGCACGCAAAAAATACTTTTGGTTGTCGGTTGGTGCTTTATTTGTTGGTGTGTCCTTGTACTGGATTGCCAGTCAGCAGCCGCATGTGGCGACAGCTCATGCCATGCAAGATTTACTGATTCCATTATTCAAAAACGTGTCAATTCCTTTCTCCGCTGTACCATTGGGTTTGGCGTTTATTATTTTTACTTATTTTGTGATTAATGGCACCTCAAATGCGGTCAACTTAACCGATGGTTTGGATGGTCTCGCCATTTTTCCTGTGGTGTTGGTGGCCGCAGGCTTAGGGGTGTTTGCTTATGTGTCAGGGGATTTTCGCTTTGCTGAATATCTCCACGTGCCCTATATTGCTTATAATAGCGATGTGACAGTCGTGTGTGGTGCCATGGTTGGGGCGGGCTTAGGGTTTTTATGGTTTAATGCGCATCCCGCCCAAGTGTTTATGGGTGATGTTGGTGCATTAGCCTTGGGCGCGATGCTTGGCACCATTGCTGTGATGACGCGTCAAGAGATTGTGCTGTTCATCATGGGTGGTTTATTTGTGGCAGAAGCGGTATCGGTCATGCTACAAGTAGGCTCTTACAAACTTCGTAAAAAACGCATCTTTCGCATGGCGCCCCTGCATCACCATTTTGAAGAAGGCGGCTGGAAAGAAACCCAAGTGGTTACCCGTTTTTGGATTATTACCATTGTCTTGGTTATTTTAGGGCTGATGACGTTGAAACTTCGCTAACTTTGCTACGTTCGCTAACAGCGCTTTGCATCAATTGGGTTTTTAACAGCTTTTTTGAGATATTTTTATGGTGGCATTGCCTTCGACATTTTCTGCAATTTTTCGCTGCCCGATTTGCCAAAGTCCGCTAAAGGTGGGTGAAAAAGTTTGGCAATGCACCGGTGAAAACGCGCAGCAGCGGCAACATGGCTTTGATGTCGCCAAACAAGGGTATGTGAATCTACTGCCGGTGCAAAATAAGCATAGCAAAAACCCTGGCGATAGTGATGAGTCGATTATGGCGCGTCGTCGTTTTCTACAAGCCGGGTTTTATCAGTCGCTGCAAGATGGGCTGTATGACTTTTGCAAAGGGCTATTATCCTCCCAACAATCAGTAAATTGGCTAGACATTGGCTGTGGCGAAGGATATTACACTGAGCGATTTTTACAGCTTAACCTAAGCAAGTTAGTCGCGCTTGATATTAGCAAACCTGCCATACTTGCCACGGCCAAACGACTTAAACCAATTAGCACGACCACACAAAAATATTGCTTAGTGGCATCTGCTTCGCAAGTACCATTGGCCAGTCAGGCGGTGAGTATATTGACCAGTATTTTTAGCCCGATTTTGGCGGATGAATTTCATCGGTTGGTCAGCGACCAGGGCTTTGTAGTGATTGCCAAGCCTGCCGTCAATCACTTGATTGAGATGCGTGATGGGCTATTTGAACAAATCGTGGCACACGACTCAGACAAATTTATCGATGAATTAGCACCGTATTTTGAGTTGGTCAAGCAAACGCGGGTGGAAACCACGATTTCGCTTACCGCTACGCAGTTACAAGATTTATTGACGATGACACCCTATGCGTTTCGGGCGCAGCCAGCCAGACGTGAGGCGTTAATCGACCGCTGCCAGCAAGCAGGGTCAATGCGCTTTACGACCGATTTTATGATTTATGGGTTTCAAAAAATTTGTCTGTAAACAAACAGCCTTAAGCGCGCGGATGATGCTGCTGATGCAGCTGTTGCAGCCTTGCTGTAGCCACATGGGTATAGATTTGGGTAGTTGATAAATCGCTGTGACCCAATAACATCTGTACACTGCGCAAGTCAGCGCCGTGATTGAGCAAATGAGTAGCAAAGGCATGACGTAAGGTATGCGGAGAAATTTCGCTTTCGATGCCGGCTTGCTTGGCGTAGCGTTTAATGACATACCAAAAGTTTTGGCGGGTCATGTAGCCGCCTTGTTGGGTCAAAAATACCGCTTGGCAGCGACTTTCTCGCCCATTTTTCATGATACATAGCTGCGGTCGCGCAAGAGTCAAATAATCGGTCAATACATCAATCGCCACTTCGCCAAGAGGTACCAGCCGCGTCTTATCGCCTTTACCGGTAACCTGTAACCAGCCAGCATTGAGATTGACTTCACTTAACGATAAATGAATAAGCTCAGAGACACGCAGCCCGCAGGCATAGAGCACTTCAAACATGGCTTGGTCACGCATGCCCAATGGTGTCGATGTATCTGGGCTAGCGAGTAGGGCATCGACATCACTTTCGGATAAATCTTTGGGCAGCGCGCGCCCAAGTTTTGGGGTCTTGATATGCTCACACGGGTTGTCATCACGCTGATTGGCGTTGATTTGCCATAAGAAAAACTGTTTAAGCGATGATAAGGCACGCGCTTGGCTGCGTGCTGTTTTACCTTGTTTATAAAGCGCCGCTAGGCAAGCCAACACGTCACTGGCATCCCAACGGGTGATGGCTTTGCTACAGGTGGTTTCGCACAGCATCAAGTCACGAATATAAGCATTGCGTGTATTGGTGGCAAGTCCCCGCGTCAGCAACTCTTGGCGAAACTGCTGAATATAACTGGGCTCATCATGAAGGTGTAAGGCTTTGACTTGGCGGGGTTGGCGCGCGGCGACTTGGGACATAAATGACTTGAAATCTCAGGATAAGGGGGCTTTTTTTTAACCAGCTTTCTTCTTAATCCAGTAATGATACACATTGGCATACGGATCAGGGTTTTGATGTTGTTGCGGGTTGATGATGTCTTGCTGCTCGATAAGCTCATGCCCCAGATGACGACAAAAATTGGGGATATCGCGCGTGGTCGCAGGGTCAGTGGCGATGACGTGAATCACTTCCCCCGACTGCGCTTTACGAACGGTTTTATGCAGTAGCATAATCGGCTCTGGGCAAATCAGCCCTTGGGTATCGAGTTGGTAATTGGCATCAGGCATGTTGAGTCTCTGTTTTTTGAGTTTCTGTTTGTCGACTTTCTTGGATAAAATTAAAAAAACGGGTTAAATTGGCTTTAAACATAAACGCCACCCCAATCCAGGCGGCTAGGGCGACATAGCTACTGATAACAAACAAGCCAAATCCCATACCGATACACAGCGCAAGCATGCTCGGCTGGCTTAAACGGTAACGGTATAAAATAAACGCCACATAGCAGGATAGGGGTATGGTCAGTCCAACGAGTCCGTAAGGCACCCAATGAAATAAAGTATAAATCGTTTGACTGTCCTTAAACTGTGATAGGCTCTTTAGGGTACCAAATAATAAAAATAGCGCAATTGCCAAATAAACCAGATAAATTGACCATTTGTTGAGTCGCTGTGCGTGCTCAATCAAACCAAGAACAGGGGCAGAAAAGCCTTTGGTCGTTGGCGTAGCAGACGCGTTTAATTGAGTCATGATAACAGCGCTCCTTCGCCACTTCTAAGCCAACTGCCAAGCATAATCGCTGAGGCAATACTATCAATCGGCTCTTTGTCACTTTTGATTAGACCATATTCCCAAGCCAAATTTTTGGCTTCACGGCTAGTTAAGCGCTCATCTGCCAAAATAATCGGGCATGGTCGATGCGCTTCCTCGAGCTGGTGTTTAAGCCTACGAGCAAATTTTTTGGCACGATTACCAAGCTCAGATGCAGTGCCATCCATATTCAGCGGCAAACCAATGATGATGGTGCTCACTTGCCATGACTCGATAATTTTTAGCAATTCATCCCAATTGGGTTTGCCATTATCCATTTTAAACTGCATCAATGGGCTTGCGGTTTGGGTTAAGGTATTGCCTAAAGCGATACCCATTTTTGCGATGCCAAAATCAAGCCCCATCACCGTTTCGATAGTTTGGGTGTGATGAGTATCTTGCGGCTTATTTAGGTTAAGCATGCCCGATATCCGTACTCAGTTTGTTAAAATCAACGCCCAACTGCTGAGCGGCGACTTGCCAGCGAGTCTGATGGTCGATATCAAACAATAGCCCCATTGATGCCGGCAAAACAAACCAATCGCCTTGGTTGATTTCTTCTTCTAGCTGCCCTTTTCCCCAGCTGGCATGACCCAAACAAAGCTCAAAATGCTCAACGCCTTGACCATTGGCGATACTTTGTAAAATATCCTTGCTAGTGGTGATACAGACGTTTTCGGTGATGGCAAACGAAGATACCCAATCGGGCTGTCCCGTATGGAGCACAAACCCAACTTCCGGGTTCATAGGACCCCCATCTAAGGGTAATTTTCGGTGCAAGTCGGTGATTGTCACATCAATATTTAGTTCTTCAAACAATTTGGCGACGTTGCTGGTTTCGATAGGTTTGTTAATTACCAGCCCTAACGTGCCTTGTTGGTCTTGACGGCAAATATAGACCAAGGATTGATAGAAAATCCCGCCGTCAATATTGGGCGAGGCTATCAAAAAATGGTTGGTAAGATTTTGGTTTTTTGACATTCAGTGGCATACCTAATTAAAAGCGATAAACATTAAAAGCGACAGGCGATATTAAATTAACTCACCCGGCGACTTGCTAGCAAACTGCGGGCATGTTTGAGCGTGTCTTCGGTGATATTGACCCCGCCCGACATGCGCGCTAATTCCTGCACTTGGTCATCGCCCGACAGAATTTTTAAGTGAGACTGCGCCTTCTCTTGCTGGGTCTTGTACACCAAAATATGCTGATGGGCTTGTGCGGCGACTTGCGATTGGTGAGTGATCGCAATGATTTGTTGTTCTTCACCCAGTTCACGCAGTAACTCGCCCACCACTTGCGCCGTGCCACCACTGATACCCACATCCACTTCATCAAATACCAATAACTGACGGGTGGTGGTTGCCATATCGGTCGTCGTATTACGGCAAACCCCTTGCGCATCAATGACTTGCATGATAAGGGCTAACCGTGATAATTCACCGCCTGAGGCGATTTTGTGAATCGGTTGCATTGGCATACCGACATTGGCACTAAATAGCAAATCGATTTGCGATAACCCGATACTTTGTGGTTTATCAAGTGGGGTAAATTCAAATGCTGCCTGCACATTAGGCAATGCCAATGCTTTTAACCGTGCAACTAGCGCTTCAGCTAATGTCTTGGCATTGGCTTGGCGACTGTCATCCAACGCTTGGGCTTTTTGCAAGTAGGCTTGATAAGCTTGTTCAATTTGCTCTGCCATCGCTTCAGGCGACATCACCGATTGCAAATCATCTAATTGCTGTTGCCAGGCTTGGCTGTCTTCAACAAGGCTTTCAGGGGTGGTGTGATATTTGCGCGCGAGTCGGTGAAACGTCGATAACTGCTCATCAAGTAGTGCTAACCGCTTGGGGTCAAGGCTTTGTCCCTCAGCATAATTGCTCAGGGTGCTAGCCACTTCAGCGATTTGGGTATGTGCTGAATACAACTGTTCAACGCAATCAGCATAGGTTTGGCTAAGCTCGGTCTGCGCTTCACACAGTTTAATCGCCCGATTAAGCAGGCTTATCACATCGGGCTCATCGCTGTCATTATCGAGTAGTTGCACCGATAATGCGGCTTGCTGCATGAGGTTTTCAAGGTTAGATAATTCATCGTATTCAGCTTCAAGTTCACTGTATAAGACAGTGGCAATAGGCTCGATATCGGCTAATTGATTACTCAATAGCTGAATTTGCTGCTGGCGCAATTGCTCGTCTTTGGCGTGCTGGGCGGCTTGTGATTTAAGGCGTTCGTACTGCAAAAACGCTTGTTTCACGTCGCTTGCTTGGCTGTTTAAGCCCGTAGCACTATCAAGCCATTCCATCACAAACTGCGGACGTAGCAAACTTTGCTGGGCATGTTGGCTGTGAATATTCACCAGTAGCCCACCCAAGGTTTTAAGCTCATTCATACTAATGGGCATGCCATTGAGCCAAGCTTTACTACGAAGCGTACCGTTTTGGTTGGCAAGTTGCCGGCGAATCAGCAGCGTATCGTCTTCAAATGGGTAATTTTGCTCACTAAGCCATGCCATGACTTCGGGTAATTGACCGATATTAAATTCTGCAAAAGCGTCTGCCGTGGTCTGTCCATGCCGAATCAAACCTGCGTCACTACGACCACCCACGCACAAGGTCAAGGCGTCAAGCAATAGTGATTTACCAGCACCTGTCTCGCCAGTGATAATGTTAAATCCAGCATTCATCTCAATCTCAGCATTGGTGACGAGGGCTAAATTTTGTAAGGTTAACTGTGTCAGCATATCAATCCTATCATTGACGTTAAGAGTGGCACATTGGCGGTCAAATTCGCGAAAACTTTATTGTAACCTGGTCATGAAAAGCTCACAATAATCCTAGACAAGTCTTCAAAAATCAGTAAAAATTCCATCTAGCTGTTTCACACTAAACAATAGCATAATTGGGACAATTACAAAATAAGCAACGCAAAAATCCAAATTTCCGTCAGCTGGCTATCTTTGATGGGTATCTGTGTCTAGCAATCTTCGCCTAGTTGAGTTAAGGGCGGTTTCATCGATTGTCATAAAACAGAGATTGTTATTAATAGATTGTCATAAAAGTTGACTAAATTTGATGCTATCCTATTGCTCTAAACAACGTCTGCATAAGGATAACGGAACATAATTTTTTATCAACCGTTAACAATCTATCGGCAATAGCATTGGCTGATTGCGACAAGTCACGGACTGCGTTTGATTATAAAACCCATTTGTCGACTAAAAAAAGCGGGTTGCCGCAAAACGACCTGCCATTCTTTATAATTCTTTATAATAAGGCAGCGTTATCAAGTCAACTGACTGTGTATTTTAAGGAGAATCTCATGACGTCACCTAATCGTTTCGACCATGTATCGGTAGAAAAAATAGCGAATGTTTACTATGAAGGTCGTACTTTTAGTCGAACCGTTTGGTTTGAAGATGGACGCAAAAAAATGCTAGGAATCGTGCTACCTTGTGATGCCAATGTGCCTGCCTATGAATTTAAGACTGACTCATCTGAACGTATCGAAATTTTGGCAGGCGAGTGTGAAGTCAAACTGGCAGGCGAGGAAGAATTTACCTATTACCGTGCCGGTCAAGCATTCTTGGTCGAAGGGCATAGCAGTTATGAGCTACGTAATGAAGCAGTCGTGCAGTACATTTGCCACCTAGAAGGCTAGCGGATAATATACAAGGCTAGGGCAAGGCAAATATAAAATCGAAAAAAGGGTCATTAATTATGGCAAAACCGAGTTATTTTTATGGCATTCATGCCGTGCAATCCATCTTGCAACACCGCGGTATCGATGGGTTGACACTCTTTATTCAAGACGGTAAAAAACAAGATGATGCCACGGTAGCCAACATCACTGAGCTTGCCCAAACCTACGGGATTGCGATACAAATCAGCGCTAAAGACAAACTCACCAAACTTGCAGAAAGTCCGCAGCATCAAGGCGTGGTATTACAAGCCCGTCCTGCTGAACTCCAAGATGAGGTAGATCTCAAATACCTCGTCGACAAACACCAAACCGAGCGAAAACCGCTATTACTACTGGTGCTTGATCAAATCACCGACCCGAACAACCTTGGCGCGTGTTTGCGTACCGCTGTGGCAATGGGCGTCTCAGCCGTCATTATTCCCAAAAATCATAGCTCAAGCATCACCCCAGCCGTGGCAAAAGTCGCTGTCGGTGCGGTGGAATTAATGCCTTTTATCCAAGTTACTAATCTTGCACGTACGCTCACTGACATCAAAAAACAAGGGGTGTTTGTGTTTGGTACGGCTCTAGATGACACGGCAAAGCCCGTGCAAGACTGTGATTTGACAGGTGATGTGGCGATTGTGATGGGCTCAGAAGGTGACGGTATTCGCCGTTTGACCGCAGATACCTGCGACCAGCTAGTTTATATCCCGATGCCCGGCAATGAACATGGGCAAATCCAAAGCTTAAATGTCAGTGTCGCCACTGGCATGGTACTATACGAAGCCAGTCGTCAGCGTTTTAAGAAATAATTTACGTTATCAGTAATGTTTACCAATCTTTTAGACTTTGATGAAGAAAAAATTTGGTCTGGCACAATTTTAAGAATTTGTTTGTCTGAAAAGTCAGAGTTTTATTATACCGACAAAGTTTTTGACCTAATGGTATTTGAGAACTATACGGAAGTGATGGGCTTAGGTGCTGTAATCATCAATGGCTATAAAGCAGGAAAAATCAGCTTTTTCTTTCCTAAAGATGCTTATTATGACATGTCGCTTTATTCAGTTAGTACAAAATGGCTGCAACAAAATTTATTGGCGATTTTGAATATTGAGCCAAATAAAGCAGATATATTTATTTTGAAAAGTCAGAACGTATTGCCTTTTAGTAACTAAAGAATTTGTTGAAACCCATAGTTAAAATAATAAAATGAATCTTTAATAAGTAAAAAAATATCAAAAAGGAAAAATATAATGCAATTTGCCATTATCGGACTGGGTGTTTTTGGTATTACCTGCGCTAAAGAGCTTGAAAAATTGGGCAACCAAGTCCTAGCGATTGATATTGATGAAAAACTGGTCGATGACATCAGTGAATATGTCACCCGTGCCGTGATTGCTGACGCCACCGACAAAGACACCATAGAAGAGCTTGACCTTGCAAGTTTCGACGGCGTACTCGTCAGCATTGGTGATAACCTTGAAGCCAGCTTGCTATGTACACTCAACCTACTAAGCCTGAACGTACAAAACCTATGGGTGAAAGCCAAAACCGACTCCCATCACCAAATCCTACAAAGCTTAGGGGTGAACAATATTATTCACCCTGAACAAGACATGGGGATTCGTATTGCCCAAAAGATGAACTATCCGATGGTCAAACAATACATGGCATTGGGTGACGAGCAGTTTTTGGTTCGTTTAGACCCACCTGAGCAGTGGCGAGGGCACCCGTGGTCGGATGTCCAACACAACCATCCTGATATTACTTTTATCATGCTAAAACGCAACCAGCAAATCTTTAACCAATTACCCGATGGCTTTTTCTTTCAAGGTGGGGATAAATTGGTGGTGGGTGGTGATACCCAAGCGCTGCGTCGCCTTGCCAAAGCCATTCGCCAAACGGCTATTTAGCCCACCACTCACGCAAAAAAAGTAATTAGGTGTAGATATGCCGTTTCGTGAAGTCAAAAAAGGCGACAAACCAAAGATTGTTGATAAATCAAAATCCAGTGCTCACGACCCAGAGCCGCCTACCAAACAGGGACTGCATTTGTCCTCGCCTGCTATTTTGTCCTTGGGATTTTTAGCGTTGATTGTCATTGGTACGGTTTTGCTGTCATTGCCAATCGCAACGATTCAACCGATTAGTCTGTTAGCCGCAGCCTTTACTGCGACGTCTGCGGTGACCGTCACGGGGCTAAATGTCGTAGATACCGCCAACTATACCACGTTTGGACAACTGGTGATTGCCGCGCTGATTCAATTTGGCGGTCTAGGCTTTATGACCTTTGCAATTTTGGTATTGACCAGTTTGCAAGGCAAAATGGGATTATCCGGCTCAATCACGGCGCAAGAAGCGTTGGGTACCCATAGCAACCAAATTGGTAGTACAGCCAAAGCGGTAATCAAAATTGCCTTTATCACCGAGAGCTTGGGTTTTTTAGGGTTAACGCTATTGTTAGCACCGCTAAAAGGGCTAAAAGATGCGATGTATGAAGCGTTTTTTCTGTGTATCTCAGCATTTAACAATGCAGGTTTTGCGCTAAATGGCAACAATATGACTGCCTATGTGCACCAGCCGATGATTAGTTTTATCATTAGCTTGCTTATTATCACGGGCGGTATCGGGTTTTTGGTGATTTTAGATATCATCAAACACAAGCGCTGGCAAAAATTTACCCTGCACACCAAAGTCATGGTTTTGGGCACACTGGCACTCAATATCATTGGTTGTATGGGGTATTGGTTACTTGAGCGTCATAATGCCAAAACGATTGGCGGATTGAGCGAAGCTGGTCAGTGGTTTGCGTCTTGGTTTATGGCGGTGACGTCACGTACCGCAGGTTTTAATAATATTGATTATAGCCAAGTGACAGATGCCAGTACGTTATTGACCTTTATATTGATGTTTATTGGCGCAGGCTCAATGTCCACAGGTGGCGGTATCAAAATCGGCACCTTTGTGGTTATCCTAGCATCGACTAGGGCATATTTGCGTCAGCACCCGCAAGTGACGATTTTTCATCGTGCTATCTCTGATCACTTGGTAAAAAAATCGTTTGCGGTGATGAGCACCTCGATTTTGATGATTGCTTTAGCGGCGTTTATGTTAACCATATTTGAGCCAGAAGGGCATTTGGTTGATATTTTATTTGAAGTGATATCGGCATCGGCAACCGTCGGTTTATCGCGAAATTTCACCCCGACCTTGAGTGAGCCTGGGCAATGTGTGATTATGTTTATGATGTATATGGGGCGTCTTGGACCGTTAACTTTGGCGTATTTTATCGCAACCCCTAAACCGACCCGTATTCGTTATCCTGAGACCCATACCCTTGTTGGTTGAGTTGGTTAAGCTGGCTAATTTAACAGGATTGGCGAAGTGACAAATACCAAGCACAACCTTTAGACAGCGGTTGGTGTACCCAAGATACTGAAAATAAGATACCGAAAACCCAAGATACTGAAAATCCAAGATACCGAAAACCTAACGAAGCTATCGCCAAATCGTGTATGATGATTGTCTACAACTGGTGAATTGAGCGATTTAGTAAGTTTTAAGGTTATGAGTAGTTATATTTTAGATACAGAAGCGCATGGATTGGTTGAGCCACATGCGACCGAAATTGCCTACATTGGCGTGGTGTTTAGTCCAGCAGGCGAGCTGATACTACAGACCCACAACGCCTTTGAGCAGCGCTTTAACCCACACAAAAAAATTACTTTGGGTAGCCAAGCCATCACAGGGATTTTTGACGACGATGTGGCAGACAAGCCGCCGCATACTGATTTTGAGTTACCAAAAGACTGCGAGTATCTCATTGGGCACAATATCGACTTTGATGCTGAGGTGCTCTCCAATGCTGACTGTGATTTATTAAACATTAAGCGTATTTGCACTTTAGCCCTGGCGCGGCATTTTTTTCCGCAGTTAGATAGCCATAGTTTGGGGGCGCTACTGTGTTTTTTTGAGCCGCAGGTTGCCAAAAAAAATATCAAATTCGCGCATGGTGCCAAATACGATATTTGGTTTACCTTTTTGGTATTAAAAGCTATCTGCTATCAGCATCACATTACCGATATGGCTCAGCTGTATCAAGCCAGTGAACATGCCCGAAAACCCACGGTAATGCGCTTTGGCAAACATAAAGGGGTTGCTATTAAAGACTTGCCGCCTGATTATGTCGATTGGCTGCTCAAACAAGCTGACCTTGACCCGTATTTACACCTTGCGCTCACCGAAAATAGCGCAGGCAATCATGGCAATCTTCTATGATTGAATCCATGAAATACTAAAATGATTACGCGCCAAATTGCGGTTTAACAATCACCAAAATCACCACAGCGACTAAAATAAACACAGGCACCTCATTAAACCACCGCCAAAAAATATGGGTTTTATAGTTAGGGTTATCAATCAGTTTTAAGCGAAATCGACCACAAGCTACATGATATACTGTCAACGCAATGACGCAGGCTAGCTTGATATGTAGCCAAACTTGGGTTTTATAACTGTCCCAATTAGGTAGCAGCATACACAAGCCAAAAATCCAAGTGGCAATCATCGCAGGTGTCATGATGCCGCGATACAGTTTACGCTCCATCAATGCAAATCGCTCTTGACTGATTTTATCGGCACTCATGGCATGATAGACAAACAAGCGTGGTAGATAAAAAATCGCGGCAAACCAACACACCAATGAAATCACATGCCAAGCTTTAAACCATAAAAAATATTCTGTCATTGCTTACTCCGATGATGATGCAACTAAACAAGCTTGCCCTAAATTAGCTTACTCTAAATAAACTTGCCCTAAAAAAGTCTGCAAATAGCCGTTATTTTAAAGTCTGCATGACAGCAAGTAAATCCGAGATTTGTTGTTCACTATGACGAGCACTCACGCAAAAGCGTAGCCGTGCTGTGCCTACAGGCACTGTAGGTGGGCGGATGGCCGACACCCAAAAACCGCGAGATTTTAACGCGTTGGCAAGCTGCAGGGTTCTATCATTATTGCCAATGACCACAGGAATAATGGCGGTGGTCGGTATTTGATTATCAATACCTACTTGCCAATTTTGCTGCAATAGCCCTTGACTGAGCTGTTTGATATTGGCAAGTAATTGATCGCTGCGCAAAGTATCGGTGTTCGACATGGCTATGCTAGTTTTAGTCACGCTGGCAAGCACAGGGGGCATCGCCGTGGTGTAAATAAATGAACGGGCAAAATTGGTCACATAGTCAATCAACTCACTCGAACCTGCGACAAATGCGCCACTGGTACCTATCGCTTTACCAAAGGTGCCGATATAGATATCCGCTTGCGGTTGGGCTTTTTTATAAGCTTGATAGGGCAAACCAAAACCGTGCGCATCATCTACCATCAAGGCGCATTCATAGCGAACCGCTAACGCATGCAGCGCAGCCAAATCCGCAATAGTACCATCCATACTAAAAATATGATCGCTGATAATCAGTTTTTGCTTAGCGCTACTTTGCGACAGCAATTGTTCTAATTGGCTATAATTGCGATGCCCAAAACGCATGACTTTGGCACGGCTAAGGATTGCCCCATCGACAATGGAGGCATGATTGAGCTTATCACTGAAAATCACGCTATCTTTACCACACAACGCTTGAATCACACCGACATTTGCCATATACCCTGTGCTAAAAGTTAATGCCCGTTCATAGCCTGTCACTTGGGCAAGGGTGGTATCCAATTGTTCATGCCAAAGCGTATGCCCCGTAATCAGGTGCGACGCGCCACTACCGACTTGCTGGATAGTTTTTGCAGCTTGGCTAAACGCTTGTATGAGCTGCGGGTCGGTGGCAAGTCCCAAATAATCGTTGCTGGCAAAGTTGACGTAGGTTTTGCCATCTATGTCAATGGTGGGCGTCACGCCTTGACTAATGGGTGTCAGTTGACGATACAAGTCTTTTTGGCGCTGTTCATCAAGGGCTGATTGAAGGGCAAAATTGGCTAACATACTGTTGAACTCTGTTGAAGCATCGTTAAAGCATCTAAAAAAAACCGCCACTTCGGCGGTTTCTTGGCATATCAAACGACAGCCAAACTCCCGATGCGACCATTCATCGCATTGGTCACCGGGATTTGTCTAG